>CADBRR010000096.1 GCA_902797145.1 uncultured Eubacteriales bacterium
AACGTATCTCTATCGCAAGAGCGCTTCTGCGGAAAACGCCGGTGCTGTTCGTGGATGAAGCTACGGCATCCTTGGACGCCGAGACCTCCTTTGAGGTGCTGGACGCAATTTTGAAGCTGGACGGCTACACTCGCGTGATCGTCACTCACGATTTGGACGAAAACATTCTCCGCCGCTGTACCGGTCTGTTCGCACTGAAAAACGGCAAGGTTTCGGAACAAGGGACTTTCGAAGAACTTATGGAAAAGAATGGCTATTTCTATTCGCTGTTCACCGTCTCCCAGAGATAATCGTATTTCCACAAGGCATCTTGAAATTGGGCTGTATTTTGGTATAATAACAGCGCTTCCACCCTCTGTTATCAACGTTGATAATAAAATAATAACGGTATGCGTGATAGGATAGATAATATGGATACATCAAATAATCAAAGGAACTACGAACAGGACGAACAATATTTCTAAACGGATTCAGTTAATTCCTGTCGAGTGGGAATAAGAATTAAACAGCAGGCAGTTTTGCAAATGCAAAACTGCCCTACTTTTACCAAATATCCGAGGTTGTTTTTAATTTTATTTATATATTAAAAAATAAGAAGTATCAATTTTCGGTACTTCTTATTTATTTCATAATTTTACTGATTTTTTCTAATCAAATTTTATCATTTTTGCTTTTTAGGCGTTCTTTTGCCGCCTCGACTGTTTCTCCATCTTGTGTGAGAAATTTATCAACAAATGAATCTTCTATCTTCGTGTAACCATTGACAACGCTTGTTTCGATTTTCTTATAACCTCCAACGACTGCATTTTCAATAGACTTATACCCGGAACAAACTTTTTCCGATATTTTTTCGTTCGCTTTAACTAATTTCGATTTAGCCATATTATTTCAATCCTTTCACTATGGGGATAAGTGCTAACAGCACAATAATTCCTATTAAACCTACAACGATACCGAGTACAAGTTTTTCCCACACCATAACGAAGCACATACCAACTCCCAACGCAAGTGCACCGATTATTCCTACTACTGCAACAAGAACAGCTCTACCTGAAAGCTTTATAGGCTGTTTATTTTCCATTTTGCGCCACAAAAGAAGCGTTATTATTGCAAGAACTACTCCCACACAACCGATTACTATTCCCGGCTTAAACGAGTTCCACTCGCTAACAAGTGCCATGCACATTCCAAGTGCAAACAATACTCCGCTTATCGTTCCTAATACAAGTGCAACAAAACTGCTTTTTTTCATATTTTCGTAAACACCTCCGATTTTTATTAAAACAACTGTTGTCTTTTTAATGTGATTATAGTATAATTCTTGTAAAAATGAATTTCAACCATCAATAATGCATCATGTGTTGGAATAATAAGTAAAAGGGGTAAAATAATAATGAACACAAAGAACAACAAGCGTCGTCAAGAAACGATACAAAAAATCGAGAGTGTATTTTATGATTTAATCCAGACGAAGGAATTATCTCAAATAACGGTATCTGAGATATGCAAATTATGTGATATAAACAGAAGTACGTTTTATTCAAATTTTATTGACGTATACGATCTTGCAGACAATATGAAAGAAAAGCTTGAACAACAGGTAGCATTACTTTATGCTGACGATTATAAAAACGAGCGAAACAGCAACGATTATTTGCGATTATTCCGCCACATATATGAAAACCAAGTTTTATATAGCACATTTTTCAAGCTTGGATACGACAACAATTATCCGATAACTCTATATGATACCGATATTGCGCAAAAAAGATTTAACAATCGTTTTATAGATTATCATATTGAGTTTTTCATGAATGGGCTGAATGCAATTATAAAAAAATGGTTGCGTAGCGGTTGCAATGAAACTCCCGAAGAGATGATGGAAATACTCAACAGCGAATACAGGGGGCTTACTGATTTATGATAAAAAGGATTATCAATGATTTAAGGCTACGTACAGTTGCAACTTCATCAATAAGCCTTATAATCAATCTTGGATATGCAATATTCAATTGCATACTCGGAATAAAAAGCGGTTCATATTTTTTGATAACGTTATTTATATATTATGCAACATTAAGCACTATGCGTTTTTATACAATAACATATGAATTTCATAATAACAAGAAGCGTTCAGAATGGTCCACAATGAATTTTTGCGGGTGGTTAGTATGTTTGCTTGCAGTTATAATATCTATAATAGCGCTTATCACGATAAAGACGAAACGAATTTCTGCGCAAAACATGATAGTTATGATTGCTATTGCCGCATACACATTTTTTAAAGCGACCGTTGCAATCATAAACATAATAAAGTTAGGCAAAAACAAGCAGCCTTTAATAATAACTCTTAGAAATATAAGCCTATGTGATGCGGCTATGTCAATGCTAATGCTTGAACATTCAATGCTTTCGACATTTTCAAATGGTGCAGATGAATTTACACATATCATGGACATAATGACTGGCGCAGGAGTATTTTTAATAGTATTTACGCTCGGCATAACCATGATTATATACGGCAGGCGAAAGCGATGAAAAGTTCATAAGCTCTTTCGCTTTACACCTTCCCCTTTACAAACGCTTCGATAGCTTTTGCTGTGAACGCAGCGGTACCATCGCCTGCCTGTGTATCAATATTATTAGTAAATTCTTCCGTACAATACATTTTGCCAAGACCTGCAAGTATCGTATCAGAACAATTATAAAAATGTTCTGTTATAAAGTCCTGCAATTTTTTAACAAGTGTCTGTGCCTGATTTGACTCTGGCGCCATGTTCTCAGCCTTAACTTTTCCAAGCTCAACGAAAATCGACATCATATCCGACATAAGTTCCTGTCGCTGTGGTTCGGTTCTATCCTTATCCTTACTTTCAAACTCTTTATATTCAGATGTATTTCCCCACGAAGCCTTTGCTCTTTCCGAATATTCATCAATTTTTTTCGTATCAAATGGTTTAAAATCCAATGTTTTCACTCCTAACGATTTTATTTCACGAGCGAGAGTTATAAGATTTTCTATATGCTCCTTTTTCATTTCAAGCAGAGTAATCTGTTGTTCAAGCGCCTTAACTTTATCAAAATCTTTGCTATTAATAATTCTTTTTATTTGCTTGAGCGGAAATTCAAGTTCCCTAAACAGCAGAATCTGTTGAAGCCTTTCGAGCGCATTTTCATCATAGAGCCTATATCCTGCATCGGTATATCCTGTTGGTTTTAGCAGGTCTATTTTATCATAGTATTGAAGTGTCCTTATGCTCACACCTGTCATCATACTTACTTCATTTACTGTCATCATCTCGCTCCCTCCTCTCGTGTTAAATTCATTATAAACTATTACGCTGCGTAATAGTCAATACTTTATAATTCTTTTTTTAAAAATATTGCATCTTCCGTTCTGAAATCTTCATAAAAGCCACATTTCAAGAACAGTTTTATTGCGGTATTATCTACAGCGATATTATCATAAACAACATTTATTCCATTATTCTTTGCACATTCTAAAAGCAGCATAAGACCTTGTTTTCCGTATCCTATGCCTCTGAACTTTGAATAAATTATAACATCTAATATATACATTTTGTATTCTTCATCATAATGATAAGCAACTTCGCCCACAAACTCATTGCTTTCATTATCCTTTAAATAACGATAGAATCGCTTATTTTCGTGATTTACGACCCAGAAACCATACCAATCCGCCCATTTGCTTTCGGGGAACGGTATAGTTCCGCCCCAGCGTTCATTATACGACATTGTTTCAGCATCTAACATAAGTTTTTCCCTGAACCACAAATCTTCTATCTTTGGCAAATATATTTCAATCATTTTTCCTCCCAATTTACCCTTTAATTTGTTTAAGAATATATGTATCCTTAATTTTCACATCATCTGCGAGCAACAATATTTTCGAAATAATTTCAGCAGTTTTCTGATCTTCGTCAATAAACGGCAAGAATATTTTACCTCTATGCTGAGAATGAACAGGCATTATAATAAGCATATGCGCTCCGACCATATGAACTACGCCGCTGCCGAGATTTACAGTATACTCTCCCATTTTGCCATAAATAAATGCGTGCGTATCTTTAAGCTTTACATTTTTAATTCCAAACAATACAAGGTTATTTTCGATTATAACTTTACGCATTTCAATAGTAGAATGGCTCGTTCTAATATCTGCCCCGCCTGCGTAACAAGTACTTACCGCCAAATCCGTATCACGCATAGTTTCCGAATATACTATATCTGAAACTTCGCTAATTTTGAGGCTTTTGCCTGTCTTTCTATCGGTAAACGAAACATACTCAATCGTTGGCATTTCTATTTCAAATTCAATCGGCATAAACCAATACTCATCAGGCAATATATTTGCAATAACATTATCTTTATAGAAAATCTTTTCGAGCCCTGTTTCATGCGTTGCAATCCAGCCAACATTTTTTAAAACTGCAATAGTCTTATTTATCTGAACCTGATAACCTGAAAACATCTGAGAATAATCTCTATCTTTTTGCTCATCGAGTTTCAAGTACAATTCACGGAACACCTGTCTAAACGGTTGAACAATTCTTTTTTCAAAGAACATTTCCTGCCATTTTTTCCATTCGCCCGACTTATATAAATCAAATGAATGTGCGACACGAATAGAACAATCCCTTTCAAAATCGCTCATAAATCCGCATAAACCCGAATTATCATCAACGAACAGAATATTATCAATTATCGGCTTAATTATGGGATTTTTGATAATTGTTTCAAGTTCTTCAACGGAATATAATTCACGCTCGACCATTGATTTTTCAAACATCTTAACGGTTCTTTTGTACTGCTCTTTTAATAGCTTTACAGACTCGTTAATTGTTATGAAATATTCATCTTTTTTGCAAGCAGACGGAACTGTTTTTAAAACTTTTCCATTCTTTTCAACCTCAATATAGGGCATTGAATTATTATCTAACGCAATACGAATGCGAATATTAGAATCGCTTTTAATTTCGTTCCACTTGAAATAATCGCTTAATGAATCAGCCATTTCGTTTTCTGCAACGAGCGTTAATCGTGTTACATCGGCAAATCCTGCGCTTGAAGCGAGATTTTTTAATGCCACATCACAGGCGAGTTTTTCACTCATTCGCCTTGCAGAACCGAATTTTTTACTCTGATTTAAAAATTCATGAATGAACTTATATCTGCGAATCAAATCTTCCTTATTTTTAATCGGAATCAATGGATAGCTCATAAGCAAATCCTTGTTTCGCTTTTCATTTATTTCATTTTCAACATCGTCTATATAAACCTTTCCAAGTGCAGCGTCCGTATACCTTTTAGCACGCATATGCTTATTTGAATCGCTTATATACTTTGCGCAATTATAAATTAACTCAAACTTTTGTTCGCTAACAGCGTTATGAGCCTGCTTAAACCATTCAATATCGAACATACCATCTAAAAGTTCTTGTTTTTCAAACTGAGTATATTTTGCAATAACTGCAAATTCCTCATCACTTAAAAATTTATTAGTATGGGCAATGAAGTAATATGCAACGCACATAAAACCTGTTAAGCCAAGATATTTTTCTACAAAAGGTATCCATTTAGGAGCAAACAGTGCAAATTCTATAAGCCTTTTCTCGCTTATACCGATATTATCCATTTTTTCTTTGAATATTTCGTCCGTATCGGTATCACGAGGACAGCATACGCTCAAAAGATGACTTATAGAAATATTTTTCGATTCGCTATATAAAATCATCTTGTTTCTAACTATTTTGTTTTTACCAAGCGCCTTAAGAAGTTGTGCAAGGTTATCTATATTGTAAACGCAGTTGATTTTAATTACGGCAGGCGAATATTCTGCTGGCATATCGCCTCGTTTACATTCCATATCGACTATAATATCAACGACTTTATCCGCAACAGCTATCAAATATTTTTCAAAATCAGCATCGTTTTTAAAATATCTATCAAAGCTTTTGCGCACATATGCAAACCTTGACATAGTATAAATAGACATTAAGTTTTCAATATTGTTTATTATGCCATATTTATCGAAAATATTTTCGTACATTTGCTTTTCGCTTATCAAACCCTTATAACAAGCATAACAAAAGTCAATCGCACTCAAATTAAATTTTTCATGCGGTTTAAAATATTTATTATTATCATTATAATACATAATAAGCGCACTTTTAATATAACACCTATCAAGACGCAACATTGTAAAGAAATACTTTTTAAATTCCGCTTCATTTTTCCAATTATTGAGCGCAAAAGATACTACCCTTGCAATCATTTCATTATCAAGCAGCGTAATTAATTCTTTTTTATCGGGCATAAATATATATGATTCTTTCTCGTAAATTCTCAGATTATCAGGCACGCTTTCGCATAGATACTCTATTGCCTTAATCCCTGCATTAAAAGCAAACTCATGATTTGAAAAGTAGGGTTCAATTTCTCTAATTATATTCGTTATAAGATGCCTTCGACTTATTTTCGATGCGTTCACGACCGCTTCAGAAAACAATTTTTTCATCATAATTTGTAAATCATCTTCATATTCACGAACATATTTACTATTTCTTATGTTTTTATTGAACATAACTGTTGATAAGAGCATTGCATAGAACTCTTTTTGCGAACAAATGTTTATATCAAAGAACTCTTTCCACACGCTGAAAAGAGGCATAGTTTCTTCTGCATTATTGCCTTTTTGAACAGGGGGCAGGAATGCAACATTTCCAATAACTATATTTTCGCCAAATGCAGAACGATACTCATACTCGTTATATTTTTCTACCAACGCATTGAATTTTGAAAATAATTCTTCAAGCCTTGTTTCAGAAACATCAAACAACGGATAGTTTGAGCTATTATACGATATTTCTGGGAGTTCAATTTCAGAATTGCTCGATTCATTTTTGTTGATTAAAGAGATTATTTCATCAATCAACATTTGTTCCCCGTCAGATACAGAAACATATTTTTTTATAATTTTAATTTCTGTACTTATAATGTGTTCATCGCCGTTATTTTCTATTAAACTTTTCAGTATATCAAGCCCAGCAAGGCGCATTGATTCACGCTTATTTAATAAAAGCTTTTCAAGAGAACGGCAAAGTCCGTCACTTGGCTGACTTTTAATTATATCCATAACATTCAACCTTATTTCTGGCGATTTATACATTAAAAATTCGCTTATTCTATCGTATTCTTCATCTGTAAGAGTTAAATCTCGAACTATTGATTTTGCAAGCAGCCTCGTGTTTGATTCCCTGTTGGTAAGCGCATTTATTACGCAGCTTCTCTTTATATCCGTATCCTGATTTGCAAGCAAAAGAAGTACAGCAACGCCCCTATCGCCTGATGAATCAAATTCATCTAATTTTTGCGCAAGCTCGTTCATTATTTCATTATCGTTTATTCCATTTGCAATTATCGCAATATGGACCATAACCTGAGATTTTGTAATTTTAAACGGTTCGCCCAACGAATAATAA
>CADBRR010000097.1 GCA_902797145.1 uncultured Eubacteriales bacterium
AATATTTCGCCATGATATACACCGAATTTTTCTACATCTACAAACATATTTGTTATCTTAGAATAGTCAATGGTACTATCAAGCATTGTATCATTATAAACAAGTATCCTATTATTTACAGTATCAAGGAAGTACATATTTCCGTTTTCATCAAGCGCAAAGCTTTTGGGGCATTGACCCATATCACCGTCTCCGGCTTCTATATAGCCTACTTCGCCATTACCGTTTCCTATCTTTAATGACAGATATTCTTGCAGCTCCACCTGTTTTGTGACAACTTGCTTTTTAGGTGTTGGTTCTTCTGTATTATTTTCTACAACTTCCTGCGTTGCTGTCGGTGTCGGAGTTATGTTTTCTATAACTTCCTGCGTTTCTGTTGCTGTCGGTGTCGGTGCAATATTTTCTTTTGCACAACCTGTGAGCAACATTGTTGCAACAATGAACATTATAAGATATTTTTTCATTTTTGTATCCTCCGTTTTATCTACTCATATATAAAACGATTTAGAATGCCATTTTGTTGCACTAAAAAAAAATTATTTTATCAAACATACGCATCTTGCTGTTATTCCCTCGCTTCTGCCCTCAAAGCCTAGCCTTTCGCTCGTTGATGCCTTAACGCTGACATCTTCTACCGGAATTTCAAGCGCATTTGCGATATTTTCACGCATAGAATAGATATATTCCCTAAGTTTCGGCTTCTGGCAGATAATCGTTGAATCCAAATTTACAATAGAATATCCGTTATTTTTAAGAATTTCTCTTGTTTGCTTTAAAAGTTCAATGCTTGAAATTCCCTTATACTGCATATCATTATCGGGAAAATGCGTACCTATATCGTCAAGCGCCGCAGCGCCCAATAGTGCATCAATCATCGCATGAACGAGCACATCAGCATCAGAATGACCCAGCAGTCCCATTTCAAACGGAACATTCACTCCGCCAAGAACGAGTTCTCTCCCCTCAACCAATCTATGCGTATCTTCGCCATAACCTATTCTCATTTTTTCTCCTTATAGCTTTTAATAATTGCGTCAAAGAACGCAATATCCTCCTGCTTTGTGAGCTTTTGATTTATAACGCTCCCTTGTGTAAAATGCGCCTTTTTGCCCGAATACTTCTCATAAATTGCGCAATCGTCGGTAGCTTCAATCAAATCCTTATTTGCCTTTTCATAACACTCAAGTATTTCGTTTTTAAAAAATCCCTGTGGTGTCTGCGTTAAAAACAAATCGTCACGATTATAAAGCGTATGATTTTCCTTGCTCCTTGTAGTATCAATATCGTTAATACCTACAATGCTGCTGCCGAACTCAATTATATCAGCGACCGATTTTTTAACAATATCGCTCGTAATCAAGCACCTTGCGCAATCGTGTATAAGCACAATATCCGAATCAGTTGCTTTAAGCCCATTAAATACGCTTTCGCCCCTATGTGAACCGCCATAAACAATTTTAATATCATCATGAAGCCGCTTTAAGCTCTTTGCTAAATCGACTGTTTTATCGCTTACAACTAAAACAATCTCGTCAATTTCTGCGCCGAGCATAGCGTTCACGCACAAGCTCATAGGCGTTTCGCCGCCAAAGTCGTATGTGATTTTATTAAAGCCCATTCTTGTAGACGAACCTGCGGCGACTATAACGGCACAGGTTTTCATTTTCATTCCTGACCCTCCGATAATATCTCATACATACCTGTTGCATCGGCTTTAAGTGCGTGTTCCTGAACGGAAAGCACCTTTATATTCATAACCTTTTCACCGAGCTTTACAGTTAAAATATCGCCTACTTTAACTTCGCTTGACGGTTTTGAAACCTTGCCGTTTATAGTAACTCTATCGACATCGCAGGCTTCTTTTGCAACAGTTCTTCTTTTGATAATTCTTGAAACCTTTAAATATTTATCAAGTCGCATTACATTTCCCCCTTAACCATCAGCCCTATCTTCATCAAGGAGCTTATACATCTCATCAGAATAAAGCGTTACAAGTTCCTTATCATCGAGCCATATTCTAAGCGTTTCGCTCCATTCCTCATTCTTTTTCTCTTCAAGAAGTGATGCACGGATATCTTCCTTAACAGACTCGATACCTACTTCGCCAGCTTTTTCTTCACCTATGCGATAAATTATATGGAATCCGTCATTATCCTGAATTATTTGTGAATACTCGTTATCATTAAGCTTTGCAAATGCCTCGTAAACCTCATCAGATATGCTGCTTGACTTGTATTCATTGCTTATAACAAGTCCTTTTTCCATACCTACGCCTTCTGTAAAACTCTTATTTTGAGTATATTCAAGCATTACCGTTTTAAAATCAATTCCCTTTTCAAGCGCAGCCATAGCTTCGTCTATCTTAGCCTTTGCTTCGCCCTTCAGGTCTTCGTTGAGCCTTGATTTTATTTCGTTATACTGATTTTTAATTTCTTCAAGCCTTTCGCTGTTTTTATCCGCATCATCAAGCGCAAGCGTTCCGTATTCCTTGATAAGGCTTTCAAGCGTCTTCAAATCATCATCGTGGCTCTTTTTCGTTTCCTCATCAAGCGGAACATAAATATCATAATATCTATAATATCCGCTTGGAACATAAACAATAATTTCCGATTCACCCTCATCATATGCGCTTACATCATCCATATATTTTTCAGGATTTTCAGCATATTTTGTCTTGTATTCCTCGACTTTATCGTTATACCATTTTTCTACCTCATCATCATCGACTTTTACAGTTGAATGAATTTTATCAACGAGCAACTGGTAAAGATAATCTGTCTTTGCATCGTTTTTCATATTTTCGATATAGCTATCCTTTGTAGCATCATCGCCCATATAATATTTTGCTTCTTCCTCGATAAGTTCAGCTATTCTTGATTCTACATCAATAGTTTCATCGTTTTCCTTTTCGCTTTCTGCCTGAGTACGATAATAATCATACATTTCGTTTATTTCGTCTTCAATTATCTTATCAAGCTCCTGCTGTTGTTCCTTGGTAAGATTATCAAGTCCGTATTCCTTGATTTTTTCCTTAACGACCATTTCTGACACAAGAATATCAAGTATATAATCCGCAAACGAATGGAACTCCTCATCGTTTCCGAAATCATAACCCGACTGAACATAATAATTATAATATGAATCAAATTCCGTCTTAAAATCGTTATAGTAAAGCGAATTTTCACCGACCTTTGCAATTACGGGATTATCGCCCTTTGCATCTTTTTTATCGTCTTTATTGCCATTATCGCCATCTTTAACAGAGCACCCTGCAAGAATTGAAATAACAAGCAAAAATGCCATAACAAGTGCTAAATATTTTTTCATAAATTCCTCCGTATTTTATCTTTATATTATTTTATTATAAAGTATTTCTCTCGTCAATGCAATTACTTATGCTGTAAACGATTTGTGGCAACTGTTGGCACAAATCGGGCACAGTTGCGCCTTTCATCTTCAAAACGAGTGAAACCTCCTGCCCGTTTATAAGCTGTGCGCCCGGAGTGCGTTTACAAAGCGCAAACAGTTTTTCACCGTTCAAGCAAGCATTTTTATGGAATGTAAACCTAATTTCACCCTCTTTAACCTGAAGCCTTGTAACGAACGCCTTTGAACAATACGCTTTCATAAGCGCAATGAATAGCAAGTTACGAACGCTTTTGGGAATATCGCCATACCTATCAATAAGTTCGTCCTGAACATCATCGTGGTCTTCTTCGCTTTGAATCGATGCTATGCGCTTATACATTGAAAGCCTTATTTTCTCGCTTCCTATATACGATTTAGGAATATGCGCATCAATGGGAATTTCTATTGAAGTATCGATATCGAGCGCAACCGCCTCGTTTATCTCGCCTTTTTCTTCCTTAATCGCTTCATCAATCATCTTGCAGTAGAAGTCATATCCTACATCAGCCATATGTCCATGCTGTTCAGGGCCTATAAGGTTTCCTGCACCCCTTATTTCAAGGTCACGCATTGCAACCTTAAATCCTGCGCCAAACTGGGTAAATTCCCTTATCGCCGCAAGTCGCTTTGTAGCTACTTCGCTAAGCTCTTTGCCCGGTCTGAATGTCAAATACGCATAACCTAACCTTGTTCCACGACCTACTCTACCCCTCAACTGGTATAGCTGAGCAAGCCCTAACTTATCCGCATCGTAAATTATAATCGTGTTTGCGTTAGGAATATCAAGTCCGCTTTCAATAATCGTACTGCATATAAGAACATCAAACTCGTTTTCAAGGAACGCTATCATCGTCTGTTCAAGCGCACGCTCATTCATCTGACCGTTTGCATAAGCAAACCTTGCTTCGGGGACGAGCTTTGAAAGCATATCGGTAAACCTGTCCATATTTTTAACGTCGTTATATAGGAAGAATACCTGTCCGCCTCTTCCTATCTCTTTTAAAATCGCTTCCCTTATAACCTTTTGCGAAAACTCCATAACGAACGTCTGCACAGGATACCTCTGTTCAGGCGGTGTTTCAATAACCGACATATCCCTTATACCTGTCATTGACATATGCAGCGTTCTCGGAATAGGCGTTGCTGTAAGCGTTAAAACGTCGATATTCTTTTTAAGATTTTTGATTTTTTCCTTATGCCCAACTCCGAACCTCTGTTCTTCGTCAATTATCAAAAGTCCCAAATCGTGGAATTTGACCTTGTCAGAAAGTATAGTATGTGTTCCAACGAGAATATCAATTTCGCCTGCTTCGAGCTTTTTCAATATCTCCGTCTTTTCCTTTGCTGTCCTAAACCTCGACAAAAGCTCGATATTGACTGGGAATGACGAAAACCTCGACGAAAGCGTATTAAAATGCTGTTGTGCAAGTATCGTAGTTGGCACTAAAAATGCGACCTGCTTGCTGTCCATTACCGCTTTGAAGGCAGCACGCAATGCGACTTCCGTTTTTCCGTAACCTACGTCGCCACAGAGAAGTCTATCCATAACTTTTTCACTCTGCATATCCTCTTTTATTTCATCAATACACGTGAGCTGGTCGGGAGTTTCTTCATAGGGAAAGCTATCTTCAAGTTCCCTCTGCCAGACTGTATCTTCCGAGAATTTAAAGCCTTTTCTCTGGCTTCGTTCCTGATAAAGCTTAACCAAATCAAACGCAAGCTTTTTAACGCTTGCCCTCGTATTAGCAACGGTCTTTGCCCACTCGTTTCCGCCAAGCCTTGAAAGCTTTGGTTCCTTATCGTCAGAGCCTATATATTTTTGAACTCTATCGAGCTGATCGGTCGGAATAAACAGCGTATCGCCCGACAAATATTGTAGTTTTAAATAATCCCTTGTGTTGTTATCGCTCGTTATCGTTTCAACGCCGACAAACCTGCCTATACCATGCAGTTCATGAACGACCAAATCGCCAACTTCAAGCTCGGTAAACACGAGCATTGGCTTTTTCTTTGATTTATGGGTCGTTCTTCGCTTTGCAGAAACAGAATGTGAACCGAAAAGTTCATACTCTGTCAGAACTGCCATTTTAAGCGTTGGATATTCAAATCCTTTCGGTATTGAGTCTGAAATTATAATCGTTTCTCCATCGACAAAATCCCTTTTAATTTCATCGGTCAAGGGAATATCCAATCCATAACCGTACAGGTCATCTTTAAGCCTTGACGCATATTCTCCGGCATATAAAATCGTTGTATATCCCGACTTTTTATAATGTGATACCGACTCTGCGACAGCTTCATACCTTGATGAAAACTGTGGAACAGCTCTTGCCTCGAAATTTATAATAGTCTTTGTCGTTATTGAATTGTATTTTTTTAAGAATGCAAAGAACATAGCTGTTCTTTTTGTATCAAGCTCGCCCATAACGAGCAGGGGATTATTAAGAAGCAAAGCCTGTTCGCCCTTACCTATTCCGTTTTCAGTTGCGTTTGTAACGCCTTCAAGATGATTTTGATATGCTGATTTTGCGTTTTCTTCAACGAGTGGCGGTTCGATTATAAATATCATTCCGTCCTGCACATAATCCGTAATATCCGTTTCGCCCTCATAGAAAAGCGGAAGCAGTATGCTTGCGTTTGGCGGTGTTGCTCCGCTTTCAAGCAGTTCCCTCTCCTCTTTAAATGAACCCGATTTTTTAAGTATTCTAATACATCTTTTTTTCGCTTCATCATCGAGCGGAACTTCACTTGCAGGCGGTATGATTATCTCATTCACATTTTCGATAGAACGCTGTGATAATTCATCATACTCCCTTATCATATCTATCTCATCGCCCCACAGCTCAATCCTGTACGGTCTTTTGCTGTTTATGGGATAAACATCTATAATTCCGCCACGCACCGAAAACTGACCTTTTCCCTCGCAGGCATCAACACGGTCGTATCCTGCAAAAACGAGAAACTGAGTAAATTCCTTTAAGTCGATTTCATCGCCCGCTGCGATTTTCCTTGTAAATTTTTCTATCTGCTCAGGAGGAACAAGCCTTTGAATCAGCGCATCAGAAGATATAGTAAACACAGTTTTTTCACCGTTTATAAGCCTTAAAAGCAAGTCAAGGCGCATAGCTTCAACTCCGCTTGAGCTTACAAATGTTTTGCTCATAAGAGGCAAATCCTTTACGGGGAAATGATATGCGTTTCCAAGATATAATTTTAAATCCTCGCACATCCTTGAAGCCATAGTTTCGTTAGGGCAAACTATCATTGCGGTCTTTTCATTTGACGAAATAATCGCAGAAATTATGTGTTCTATATGACCTTCTCCAAGCCCGAAAACGCTTGCAGGGCCTTCTCCCCTTGCAAGCGTGCGTTCAAGGTCTTTATATTCCTTGTATTTATTTAAAATATTAAATATAGGTTTATGCATTACTGCTCCTTTACAGATTTTTCTTTTGATGATTTATTATATGTTGCCTGCGCCTCATGAATGTCTTTATCGACTATCATTATAGCTGCATCGCAGGCATTCTTCATACCCTCTAAAAGCTGTTCCCATTCTTCGCCATCAGGTCTTGAAAGCACATGGCCTATCAGTTGTTCCTTTTCACGAGGCTTGCCTATTCCGACCCTGACCCTCGGAAAATCGTCATAGCCTAACTGATATATTATGCTCCTCATTCCGTTATGCGTGCCGGCGCTGCCTTTTTCCCTTATGCGAACTTGTCCGACCTCTAAATCTATGTCGTCATATATAACGATAAGCTGGTTATGTTCTGCTTTATACCAGTTCATAAGCTCGCTAACGGAAAAGCCCGAATTATTCATAAACGTTTCAGGCTGCGCAATAACTACCTTTTTTCCGTTTATAAATCCCTCGCCCGTCATCGCTTTACATTTACGCTTTGTAAGCTCGATTCCAAGCTTATTCGCTATAAGCTCCGTTACCATAAATCCAACGTTATGCCTTGTGCGAACATATTCCCTACCGATATTTCCAAGTCCGACTATAATATACATATTTTACACCTTAAATTTATTTTTCAAACGGGAAAACATAATCAAGCTTATATCTATCCCTTATCTCAACAAGTTCTTTTTCTATTGATTCGTTAATTCTTACGCCCTTATCCTTGCGGTCAAGCCATTTTAAATATTCCATTTCACCCGGAGTATAAATTCTATCCCTGCCCGGTGCTTTCTTTGACGCCCTTATCGACCTTAAAATATCACCACAGGTCTTTTTGAAGTTTTCGCTCCCTTCAAACGCTTCAGTATCAATCGCAATAAAGAAATGTCCAAGATGATGCGGCTGCCTTTCACCGTTTTCGCCAATTCCTGAAAGCATCTTCATATAACTTCCCATCTGGAGCGCACTTGAAAGAATTTCAATTACTGTCGCATAACCAAACCCTTTATACGCAACGTGCGGTCCGCCAAGCGGAACGAGCGATGCTTCGCCCTTAACGAGCGCATCAAGGATCTCTTTGCTGTCGGTCATATAATTTCCCTTTGAGTCAATAACCATACCTTCGGGAGTAGCTTTTCCCTCCCTTGCCCACACTTCAATCGCTGCACGCTGCGTTATAGTTGTTGCGCAATCGAGCAGGAACGGGAAATCCTCATCTGTCGGAAGTCCAAACGTCATAGGATTAGTTCCAATCAACGCTTCAACGCCGAACTGAGGCGCTTGTGACGGCCTTGCATTCGTGCCTATAATGCCGATAAGGTTTTGTTTAGTTGCCATTTCAGCATAGTAGCCCGAAATTCCAAAGTGCGTAGAATTTCTAACGGCAACCATACCCATTCCGCACTTTTTAGCTTTTTCTATCGCCATATTCATAGCCTTATATGATATAACCATACCCATACCGTCATGACCGTCAACAACGGCAGTAGTCATAGTTTCTTTAACAACTTCAAAGTTTGTTACAGGATTCTGTATACCTGCATTTATTCTGTCAATATAAATTGGTTTAAACCTGTTTACGCCATGGCTTTCAATGCCCTTTTTATCGCTTTCAACGAGAATATCTGCGCAAATCTTAGCATCAGCTTCAGGAACACCTACTGCCTTAAACGCATCGGTCATAAAATTGAATATAAAATTCCAATCAAGATAGATTTCACCATTCATAGTATTATTTTCCTTTGAAAATCATGATATATATATTGTAACATATATTTTGTTTTTTTCAATCATAAAACTAACTCTTAAATGTTTTATTTATTTTTAATAAAAATATTGCAACTAAATCAAAAATAGGATAGAATATAATAAAGATAAAATAAATATTATTGGTATTATAGATATATTATTTTCAGGAGGTAAATATTATGCCGGGTACAATTAATAATGAATATGGTAAAATCGTTATAACTGACGAGCTTATTGCAAGCATTGCAGGGCTCGCTGCAACTGAAAATTCAGGCATCGTTGGCATGAAGTCAAAATCAGCTACCGATACATTTTTGCAACTCGTAGGTTCTGAAAACCTCAGAAGAGGAGTTAAGGTAACGACTATTGAAGATGGCAAGCAGGTTGATATAGACCTTTATGTAACTCTTCTTTATGGCATTCCGCTCCCCGCAGTTGCAAACAACATTATAGAACACGTAAGATATAAGGTAACAGAAATGACCGGTATCGAGGTCAGAAGAGTAAACATTTTCGTTGAAGCTATCTATATCGACAAAGAATAACATTTATTAGTTTGAATTTATATAATTTTTCGGAGGTATCTTCAATTGAATGGATTTACAATAAGCGGTGCATTGTTTAAGAATATGGTTTTGTTCGGCGGTGCATTGCTTGAACAGAATAAAGCATATATCGACTCACTCAACGTATTCCCTGTTCCCGACGGCGATACAGGCACAAATATGTCGATGACTATGCAAAGTGCAATGAATGAAATAATGTCACTTTCTGACATGGAAAACGTATCGACAGTATCAGCCGCTGCTTCAAAGGGCGCACTTAAAGGCGCAAGGGGCAACTCAGGCGTAATTTTATCACAGATTTTCAGAGGCTTTTCAAAGGCTTTCAAGGATAGTGAAGAAATAGACGCTGCGCTTTTGGTAAGCGGTCTTAAAAAGGCAACTGAATCAGCATATAAGGCTGTTATGAAGCCTAAAGAGGGAACTATTCTTACAGTTATAAGAATGATTTCTGAAGCTGTTGAAGAAGCTTATAATAAGAATCCCAAGAGCACGGATATTTCAGACCTTATTGATTTGATGATAGAGTCAGGTGAAAAAGCGCTTGCGCTGACACCCGACCTGCTCCCGGTTCTTAAAGAAGCTGGCGTTATCGACTCAGGCGGAAAGGGTCTTATGACTATACTTTCAGGCTTCCGCCTCGCATTTAACGGCAAGTCGCTCGATGATATTGGCGATGTTTCTAAGCTTATCAATGCACCTGCTGTTAAGCAGAGTGAAACGAGCGAACGTGATACAAGCGAGGATAATTTCTCGTTTATGAACATTGAGGATATAAAGTATAGCTATTGCACAGAATTTTTCGTAATTCACCTCGTTGACGGATTCAAGGAGGAAGATTTGGATTCATTGCGCAACAAGCTTATGCAGATAGGCGATTCAGTAGTTGTTGCAAGCGATTCTGATTATATCAAGGTTCATGTTCATACAAACGTTCCCGGAAAGGCTTTGCAGCTTGGTCAGAAGTATGGCGAGCTTTACAAGCTTAAAATCGAGAATATGCTTGAACAGAACAGGGTTGCAAAAGCAGAGCTTAAAAAGAGTGAAAAGGAATACGCAATGATAGCAGTTTCAAGCGGTGAAGGCATTTCAAGCGTATTTACAGACCTTGGCGTAAATGCTATTATCGAGGGCGGTCAGACAATGAATCCGTCAATAGATACAATAAGCAAGCAGATACGCAAAGTAAACGCAAGGAATGTGTTCATATTCCCGAACAACTCAAACATAATAATGGCAGCACAGCAGGCAGCTAAGATTTCTGACAGGAACGTAATCGTAATTCCTACAAAGACGATAGTTCAGGGTATTTCGTCAGTTATGGCATTCAGCCCCGAAGCATCGGCAGAGGATAACGAAAGATATATGACAGACGCTATTGCTCAGGTAGTTTCAGGCGCTGTTACATACGCTGTTAGAAAGACTTCTTTCAAAGGTATGGACATCGAGGAAGGCGATATTATGGGCATTCTCGATAACGATATAGTTTCAGTTCACAAAACTGTTGAAGAATCGGCATATGAACTGCTTAAAGCTATGATTGCAAAAAAGAGTGATGATGCTATGGTAACTATATTCTTCGGTGAAGACACGACTGAAGAACAGGCTCAGGCACTTGCAGACAAGATGCAGGGAGAATACCCCGATGCTGAATTTATTGTTCAGAACGGCGGTCAGTCATTGTATTACTATTATTTTTCAGTTGAATAATGCTTACTAAACCAATTACTACATTAAAGGGCATTGGTTCAAAGCGTGCCGAGCTTTTCAATAAGCTCGGCATATTTACAATAAGGGACCTGCTCTATTTCCTGCCTCGTGATTATCTTGATTATTCCCACGCAAAGCCGATTAAGGAGCTTTTGCATGGTGAACAAGCTGCAATAGCTGTTGAGATAACAAAACCGGCTCAGGTCGCTTATGTTAGAAGCGGCCTTAATATCGTGTCTTGCGAGGCGAGGGATGAAAACGGAACGCCAATAATTCTTACATGGTATAATCAGCCGTTCAGAAAAAATAGTGTAAATTTAGGGCAGTTCGTTTATGCGCTCGGAAGAGTCGATACAAGTCGTGGAAGAAAGCTTATAAATCCGTCATTGACGAGTGATTTGCCGGGGATTATACCGGTATATCCGCTTACAAAAGGGCTTTCTGAAAAAATGATAAGGGACAGCGTTAAAGAAGCGCTCGATAATTTAAGCGGTTATATTAAAGAGAATATTCCTAATAATATAAGAACAAGGTTTGAAATACCCGAAATTAATTTTTCTTTGACAAACATCCATTTCCCCGTAAATATGGATTGCCTATCGTTTGCAAAACGCAGGCTCGCATTTGAGGATATGCTCATATATAGCCTTATGATGGAAATGATAAAAGCGACAAAAAGTTCCAGCAAGGGAATAAGGTTCAATATAGACGGCTTGGAGGAAGAGTTTTTTTCGCTTATGCCATTCCCGCTTACGAATGCGCAGAAGAGAGCAATTCACGAAATTGCGCTTGATATGGGGTCTGATAAAGCTATGAACAGGCTTTTACAAGGCGATGTAGGTTCGGGCAAAACGTGCGTTGCGCTGTTTTGTATGTTCGTTGCGGTTAAAAACGGTTATCAAGCAGTTATGATGGCACCTACTGAAATATTAGCTTCACAGCACATTAAAGCTATGCAGAACTTGTTTGGTGAAGACAAAGTTTGCTTGCTAAAAGGCGGTATGAAAAAAAGCGAAAAAGAAGCAGCTTATGAAAAAATAAGAACAGGCGAAGCTTGTGCAATTGCAGGAACCCATGCGCTTATAGAAGACGGAGTTGAGTTTAAAAAGCTCGGAATGATAATCGCTGATGAACAGCACAGGTTCGGTGTCCGTCAAAGGGCAAAAATCGGTTCAAAGGGCAAGACAGACGATGTAAGCAGCGATGTGCTTATTATGAGTGCAACGCCAATTCCCCGAACGCTGGCACTATTGTTATATGGTGATTTGCAGGTTTCTATACTCGATGAATTACCACCCGGAAGAAAGCCTATCATTACAAGATACGTTCCGCAACACAGGCGCAACGATATGTATAAATTCATTGAAAATCAGGTTAAGGAGGGCAGACAAGCGTATGTAGTTTGTCCGCTCGTTGAAAAGTCGGAGATGATGAACGCACTTTCAGCAACGGAAGTATATGATGAATTGAAGACTAAATTGAATGTAAATGTTGCGCTTTTGCATGGGCAGATGAAAAATGCAGAAAAGGACAAAATAATTGACGATTTTAGATTAAAAAATAGCGATGTTCTCGTATCTACAACAGTTATAGAAGTAGGTGTTGACGTTCCTAACGCAACTGTTATGGTTATTGAAAATGCGGATAGGTTCGGGCTTGCACAGTTGCATCAGTTAAGAGGTCGTGTAGGTAGGGGCAAATTCGATTCATTCTGCTTTCTATTAAGCAATAATGAAAGCAGCACTACGGCCGAGAGGCTTTCGATTATGACAAAAACGCAGAATGGTTTTGTTATTGCAGAAAAGGATCTTGAAATGCGTGGTCCGGGCGAGCTTATCGGTATGCGTCAGCATGGTCTTGCTGATTTTTCAGCAATGCGATTTGCTATGAGTATGAATGTACTTAACGAAGCCCGTGAAGCTGCAAAGCTTATTTTAAGCGATAAAGCGATTTACGAAAGCGCACAGGATATTATAAATATTGCAAAAGAAAAATATGAATTTAAAATGAAAAACGTTGCCGCAAATTAAATTTAATAATGAAAATATAGAAACAATGATATTAAATCTTTTTTATCGTTGTTTCTTTTTTATTTCCACAAATTACCTGAATATAAAAAATCGGAATAGGGAAAATTAAAATCAACGACAAAAAAAGGAGGTGAAAAAGAATGGCAAACACAAATAACATGAACAATATGAACAGCAACATGAACACAAACATGAACAATAGTTCAAACAACGGTTCAAACAATAACTCAGGTTCAAACTCAAGCTCAAACTCATATGCAAGCAAGAGCCCTAAGGCAAGACGAGCTATGAACACATTCAAGATGGAAGTTGCAGATTCACTTGGCGTTGACCTCAAGCAGGGTTACAATGGCGACCTTACATCAAGAGAAGCTGGTTCAATCGGTGGTGAAATGGTTAAGCGTATGATAGCTTATGCAGAAGACAATATGCAGGAACAGTAAAATTTCACTAATTGAAAAAGCAAAAAATATTGAGAAAGGAGGAAAAGCATTATGGCAAAGAATAACAGAAGTTCATCAAACTCATCAAACAAGCAGTATGATCTTACAAACTTCAAGAACGAAGTTGCCAACGATATGAATGTTGACCTCAACAATCAGGATAATAACATTACAGCTCGTGAAGCAGGCTCTGTTGGCGGTGAAATGGTTAAGCGTATGGTG
>CADBRR010000098.1 GCA_902797145.1 uncultured Eubacteriales bacterium
ACCAATACATAAGCAAATAATTATAAAAGCAGTTCGTTTCATTATTATCACTCCTTTTTTATATTGTTTATCTTACTCAAACCTCCAGCCATTTAGCATTTTGAACGAATGAAGGTCATTGAAATAATCTGCATTATTTCCTTAAATAGCATTTAAATAAAATTACGGCATATCCTTTTCCAAAATACAGCTAAAACATGATGGTACGCTATTGATTGATTCTATCGAAATGGATTTAACAACAAGGTCGCTCTCGTCATTTAAAAAACATTTCTATCATATTTTATTTGCAATATTTTATTATTTTTTAACAAGCTATAAGAGTATGTTCCATTTGACATAAGAAACATAAGCTCGCAGTTTTCATCAATTTGCTTTACATCTTTATGATAGTTTTATGTACGGTTCCATACAATACGAAACAGGCTCAAAAATATACCAACAACCATTTCTCCATCTTTCGATTTAAATCTTTTTGATGAATTAACATAAACATTTATTCGCAAAGGAAAGTAAAAGTTTTTTCGCAGCCATTTTGTGAAATCCATATACGCTTTTCTCATATCAGGATTCACACCACCATCAAATCTAATTCGTATTCCCTTTCTACAATCCTCATCGGCAATATTATCTTGCCACTTTATCATATTCCACAAGAACATTTTAGCTTATCTTCATTCTCCGCAACAAAATCTATATAAAAAATTTCGATTTCTTGATTTTTGCTTGATTTTTCAATTTGTTTTCGTTAGCAAATTCAATAAATTCGCTTATATCTCTATTTTCCAACCTCATAATATAGTTATTCCAATGTTCCACCGACTTTTCTAATGGTTCAAGGTCAGCATCTGAAAAACGTCCCTGAAATGCCTTTCTGTCATTCAATAGCTTTTCATCAATCGCCAATAACCTTTTCAGATAATTCATCGCCTCGGTATTGTCACCTATAACTAAACAACCATAAAATCTGTTAATCATATCATAATAACTCTCGAATCCATATGGTGTTTTATCACTAATAATATTTGCAACATTTATTGCTCCATATATGCAACCCTTTAATGTGCTTTCCTTTAAAAAATTAAGTATATGTTCATCAAAAAACTCTTTTGCGATTTTAAAACATTCCGCCTTTTCATCTTCGTTTGCATACTTAAAATAAGGTGTTCCCAAGCTTCGTATGCTAACGTTGTTTTTAACATTGTATATCGTTTTAAGTCTGAAATTGCTCAATTCAAAGAATGAAGCTTCGCCAATATCAAGACTTATAAAGAGCGGATAAAAACCAACAATAATCTCAAATTCATGCGTACGATTATCATGTAAATAAGCTACATAAAAAACTGCATCTCTATCTTCCGAAACCCTCGTAAATGCACCCTTATAATATGTAAATCCTATCGAATTAAGGGTATCACAAAATACATTGTTAAACATTTTATCATCTTTTAATTTAATCATATAATTTATCTCCGCAAATCATAAATACAATTAAGGTGCAAATAACCGCTACTTAGTTGAGTAAATTATAGTACACTCATAACCGCTATTTTGTTCGTAATCAATATATCCTTGCCATCTATTATATTTGCTGTCAGGAACATTTTCATCTCCTAAGATGCTCATTACCTCATATCCATCTATCAATACCGCATTAACATCTTCGACTTCCATATTAATATATCTTCTCCATATTGGATTGTATAAAAGTTTCCAATTATCACAAGCATATAATGTGTCTACGATATTTGCTTTGGGACATTCACTTTCAAACACAAGAACAAACCTATATTTATCTTCACCATCAGCTCTTATGTATGATGTACTATTTAAATGTCCTATATTTAAAAATTCAAAATACTTGTCCAAATTTTTATGTATAGATTCTTCATCAAATAATAAAATGCGATTCATATTTCAACCCCAATTATATAGCGATATATTTTATTATATTTTACGATATTCTTATCCGAATGTAAACATATTTTAATAAATTCGCCAAGTTTCACAATTGCTGATATATCTATACAAAAAATAAATTGCTGATGCGTAACTTTATTATATAAACACTGCTATTTTTTATTTCCTTTTGGTTCTTTTGCATTTAATTTTATAAAAACTACCATTGCAGCTATACCTGTAATAAACACTAACGCAATAATTCCGTATAAGGCATACTTCATACCATCTTTACCTAAATTTTTAATTATGCTGTTATTATTTTCTATTCTCATTGTTCCTTGACCATAGTCTATAACAAATTCAGCATTTATATCATGTAGAAAAGATTCTATACATGGTGTACTTATTAAAAAATCGTTCTCTGCTTTTTTATAAATTTGCCCAACGCTACCCGGTGGAAGCTGTATTAAGTTTATATTAGAGTCATTCTTGTACAGCGCATTATTTTCTGTATCAAGTAAATAAATATCAGTTCCACGTGTGAATTTGATATTTCCCGCATCAGAATATGTTATATTAAATCCAAGCTTCCTTACAACAGCTATTATCGGTACCATAGCTATTTTCTCATTGACTACTTCCTTTCCGTTTTTTGTCGGAAATTCATATGCGCCATCAATTATTTCAATATTGTTAAAAACGACATCTCTGTCAGTTATAACATAAACACATATGCTAATTAGTAATGCGATCGAAAGAATAATAAATATGCTAAAAACTCGTTTCATAATTACCCTCCATTTCAGTTGCTTGCATTGCAATGTATCCTAATCATCTTTGATTTCGCATATATCAAGTACACGTCCTAAATTGTATGTTAATACTTTATATTTTCTATATG
>CADBRR010000099.1 GCA_902797145.1 uncultured Eubacteriales bacterium
CAACTTTCTTAGTAGAAGTTTTTTTCTCTTCTTTTACTTCACTAACTTTTTCTTCCTTTACTTCTACCTTCTTAGGTTTATAAACTTTGCCTTCTAAAGCTTCTTTACTTACTTTAACTAACTCACTAAATGCCTTAGCATCCTCTATTGCAATTTCACTTAGCATCTTTCTATTAATTTCAATTCCAGCTTTATTTAAGCCATTAATAAACTTAGAATATGAAATTTCATTCTCACGACATGCTGCATTAATTCTTGTTATCCACAACTTTCTGAAATTTCTTTTATTTTGTCTTCTATCTCTAAAAGCATACTGACCAGAATGCATTAATTGCTCATGAGCAGTTTTATATAATCTATGCTTACTACCAAAGTACCCTTTAGCAGCCTTTAATACTTTTTTTCTTCTTGCACGTGCAACTGTGCCACCTTTAACTCTTGTCATTCTTATTTCCTCCTTAAATTATATCCTTAATTCTCTTATAATCAGATTTATGTAGTGCACTACCTTTTCTTTTTTGTCTACTTCTTTTACTAGAATTTTTACCAGTATTATGTAAAACTCCTTGTCTAGTTATTTTTATAGAACCACTTTTTCTTTTTCTAAACACTTTAGCACTACCTTTATGTGTCTTCATTTTATTTTTCTTTGCCATAATGTTCTCCTTCCTTATTTTTTCGGTGTTAATTGCATGAAAATATTTCTACCTTCCATTTTAGGTTGAATCTCAATATCAGAAATATCCGCTAACTCATCTCTAAATCTATTTAATACATCACGAGCTAATTCTGGATGAGCTATTTGACGTCCTTTAAATCTTATACTAGCTTTAATCTTTGCACCTTTTTCTAAATTTTTACGTGCATTTCTAACACGAGTATCAAAATCATGTTTATCAATAGTAACAGACAATCTAAATTCTTTAATATCTACCATGTTTTCTCTTTGCTTTTTAGCGGACTCTTTACTCTTTTTCTTCTTTTCATAGCGAAACTTATTATAATCCATTATCTTACAAACAGGTGGAACAGCATTTGCTGCTATCTTTACAAGATCAAGACCCTTTTCTTCTGCCTTTGCCTGTGCAACAGCATTTGTTACAACTCCAAGCTGGTCACCGTTCTCATCAATAAGACGGACTTCCTTGTCACGAATTTCTTCGTTAATCATCAGTTCCTGAGTGCTGATAATACACACCTCCAAATAAAATAAAATAAAATAGTGGATACAGAATGCACCCACTATAATTATCAAAACAAATAATAACTCTACTTTACCATACCAATTCAATCAAGATCGGTAGGTGAGAAGCGGGTGGCTTCTGCTTAACGATATAATTATACACGCAATTTTTGATTCTGTCAACTATTTTTTAACCAATTTTCTACTGAAATTATAACTTTTTTATTCCTTTCAAAAATCGTGTAAAATTCCGTTTCAGGAAGCGGGCAAATTCTTGTGCCAATTTCGACAGTTACTGACGGAATTTGCATTTTCATAATAGCCCAATCCTTATATCCTCCAAACGATGTTCCATCATCGCCATGAATTGAATAATTCGTTACTTCTGATATAGCCTTTGCAAGCTCCTTTGATTTTTCGTTCGTTTGCGAAGCTTCACCAAATTCATAATAAATCAAGCTTCCCGAAGCATGATAACTTATTGTTGCATCAAAAAAATGAGTTTTTGTATATTCGACAACCGCCCTCGTTTCCGCCTCGCTTTCGGGATTTTTGCCTCTATAATTATATGACGAAATCGTTTCACGAGTGTTTATTTTCTCCCACATAGCATCGAAATTTCTATTCAAATCAACACCATTTATATTTGCTTTCCATCCCGAAACATATGTATAATCATCAGAGTCAACATAGCCTCTATCTTTATCTTCTTTATAGATTTTCGTTATATCATCAGTTACAGTTCCACCTATGCTAATCATAACCCCATCAGGGTTTAACATCGGCATCATATAAACACAAAAATCGTCATCAAACTGATTTCTTGCATAATATTCTGCCTGTGCCATCATCAGCATACTTGTCATATATTCACGTGCATGAATTGCACCCTGCACAAAGATTTTCTTTTCGGCATTTTCATTTCCTATAATAAGAACAATAATATCCCTACCCTGCTCGCTTTTTCCGGCAACATCTAAGCTTACCTTGCCAGGATATTTTCCGATAAGCCTATTTGCATCGGCAATCATTGTATCATAAGAATATTTATCTTGAAGCGTTACACATTCAAATGGATACGGATTTTCGTTTTTCAAATAACCTGCAAGCACATAGCCTGTTCTTCCATCGTCAAATTCTATATGTGCAAATTTATTTTCATAACCCAGAACTTTAACAGATTCACCTTTTAAGGCTTTTCCGAGAATTTCACTTTCGCTGTTTGGTTCACCTCTCAAATTGAGAAATTCCTCACACATAATAACAAATCTATCGTTCTCCTGAAATACAGGTTCGGGCGTTGCAGTGCTTAGAATTCCCTGCGTCTGAACAGGTTCATTCGTTTTTTCAACATCAATATTTTCGCTATTTGCGCTACACCCCGAAAGCATAAACACCGAAACGCATATAATGATTATTTTTTTAAGCATTCTTAATCACATTCCTCAAATAATTCAATATCTGGAGTGCAGAATCCTCGATACCTGCTATATTTTTTGAACTTCCCTGCGCATATTCGTCACGACCGCCGCCTTTTCCCGACAATGTAACATTTACAACATTGCATAACTCTCGCATACTGAGTTTTACGCCTTCACTTCGCATAAGTTGATAAAATACGCTATCGCCACTAACGCTGAAAATTACGGCAACCGATTTTTCACTTGAACATATTTTCTCTGCAAGCTGCTTTAAATCAGCCATACCCATATCCTTTTCAACAGAAACGATGCATTTCTTCCCATTTATCGCCTCGCATGAGGACAAAAGCTCTGCGGTTCTATAATTTATAAGCTCTGTGCTTTTTCTCTTCAACTGTGCTTTGCAATCGTTGAGTTCATCGCCCTGCCTTACGACAGCAGAAACGACATCTTCATGCTTTACACTAAATCGTCTTGCAATAGTATCAACGATTTTCTGAGTTTCTATATAATGGCGAATTGCTCTTTCTCCGCACAAAAACCATATTCTCGTTCCTCCCTTATATTTTATTGAGGATGTAATTTTTATTGTTCCTACCTCGCCCGTACTCATACAATGCGTTCCACAACACGTGCATGAATCAACGCCTTCATATCTTACGACCCTTATTTCACCTTTAAGACCCTTTGTTTTTTTGCGAAGCTCTATTGTTTCATATTCTGCCTCGTCAACAATCCTTATGTCAACCGGAATATTCTTATAAACTGCACGGTTTGCCTCAATTTCAAGCTGTTTTATCTTATCTTCATCAAGGAAAATATCAAGATCTATTGTTGAATAGTCCTCTGCCATATGGAATCCAACATTTGTAGCCTGAAACAACCTGTTTGCAGTTCCCGACAAAATATGTTCACCGCTATGTTGCTGTGTCATATCAAGTCGCCTGCCCTTATCAAAACGCACACGAACTTTCTTACCTTTCTCAATTTCACTTTCGCATTCGTGAACTATAATGTCACCATCTTCCCTTGCATATAAAACCCTAACATCATCAATATATCCCGTATCCGATAACTGGCCTCCACCTTCAGGGAAAATGATTGTTCTATCAAGAACTACATCGTAGCCATTTTTAGTTTTTTCGCATGAAAGCACAACTGCCTCGCATTCTTCTATATGTGAATCAAAATAATAAACCTTTTCCGTCATAACAAACTCCTGAATTTATTTATATTTCAATTATATTTGTTATTATAAATAAGTTCAAGACTTAAAATGTAAATAATAAAAGAATATCCCCGATAAAACGGGGACAAATTTTAAACCTCCATCTGCTTGCCCATGAAATTTGCAGCAGTTTCGCATACTTTAAGCTCGGTGTCATTCATTATACAACCATTATCTCGACTAAGTAAAATTACTGCACCGATTGCATCACCCGATGATAATATCGGAACAACAGCTTCTGCAGTATAACTGTCACTATCATCAGAAAGAGATGAAACAGGTATAAGCTCATCGTTCTCTGCCCTTGAATAAATAACTTTTTCTCTGTCACGCATAAGTCTGTCAACTTCATCGCTTATAGGTTTGTCGATAAAATCACGCTTAGGCGCACCCGAAACCGAAATAACAGTATCCTTGTCGCAGATGACCGCAATATGACCTAACGATTGATGCAAAGACTCAGCATACTCTTTTGCAAAATCGCCCAGTTCGCCTATCGGAGAATATTTTTTGAGTATAACTTCGCCTTCTTTATCCGTAAAAATTTCAAGCGGATCACCCTCTCTTATTCTGAGAGTGCGTCTTATTTCTTTCGGTATAACAACCCTGCCCAGCTCGTCAATTCGTCTTACTATTCCTGTAGCTTTCATATAAACCTCCTATTCATTAAATTTAATACTATTATTTGTAAAAATGAGATTTTATATGCAATAGAATAGATTTATTTATTTTCTCAGTGCATGGTCGATGAAGTCATCATTCGATTTTAGATTGTATTTTTCAAATCACTCCACTCATACTCTCTGTCTGTATAAATGCTCATTCCAGCTTTAACTTGAATATTTGCAACTATATCAACCAACGGCACAGTAGTGCAAGAATAAGGCTCACCGGTTTCGACGTTTTTCATATATTCAAGAACTTTATCTTTTTTCTTTAATTGCATTTGATGTACACATATCCGAAAGTTCATCATAAGTTATATATGTTAAGCTTATTTCATTAGCGTATTTCATATTATTTTCTCCAATATTTTTTAAAATTTTCCCTATAAATCGTTAGCTAATTTTTTATAATCGGGTATTATTTTCGTAAAATGTTGAATTACATCTTTTATAGTGGCTTCGTCATTTTCTTGTAACCATTCAAAAATTACATCAATCTTTTCAGGATATTTTATTAAATCATCATAAATTAACTTTCCTATAATCGAGTTATGATCATGCTTTTTTCGCAAATCTGAATTATATCTCCAATTCTTACAATATCAGAAATATCATGCTTCCCGATTTTCGATCCATACGTATATCCATTAAATTTTTTCATTGCATTGATTTCTTCATCGGTTGCTTTATCTGTAGGCAAATACCCGATACCACCAATAAAATAACAGCTACCGTAATTCCTTGAAAAATCATATAGTTTTTATCGTTTTTTTATCATAAAAAAACCTCCACGTTTGTTTTTTGTTTACATATTAAGTAATATCATTTAAATTATAATAACAATATTTAGTTGAGTTTTAAAAGTATTCAAGTTATTTTAAATAATTATCCGTTAGCAATAGCTTCTTCAAGCCCCTTTACAGAACCGTCTTCGCCAAGCTCAAGTTTGTTTTCATCAAGCAGCGAACGAACAGCCTTGTTGTTTCTCGCACCAGATTTAGTA
>CADBRR010000100.1 GCA_902797145.1 uncultured Eubacteriales bacterium
ATTTTTACTGTTACTTTTACTGTTACTTATGCGAAGACTATCAAAACACCCTGCCGCCACCCTGTTTTAAATTAGAAATAAACTCCTTCAACACTCTGCCACCACCTTGAAATCGTGAATTAGCTCCACATTTGCAAATTTTCTCCCAATTATATCGCATCGTCTACTATAATATTGTCGCACATATTTCATTTATAAATTTTATAAAATGTTTGCGCTAAATACAACCTTGCAGTCGTGCGAAATGTTCCTACGGAACGCTAAATATGCAATAGCTCTCTATGAGTAACATTTGCACTCCAAATAAAACTTTAACCAATTATGAATTGTGAATTGTGAATTATGAATTAACTTCAAATTCCACGCTCCACACTTCAAACTCGCTCACGCTTCGCACTTGCCACCACTCACCAATTATGAATTTTGCATTATGAATTAACTTTGCTCCCCCATTTAAACAAAAAAACAGCCACATTTCGTGACTGCAATAATTACCTATATAATTTCAAATTATCTGTGAACATCAGCTTCCTGCGGTTCAGGAATTGTGTCAATGAATTCCCACTGACCGAACTTTGTTCTTTCAAGCTTATAATCGCCATAGTGGCTATCATGTCCAGCATAAACGAGCTCAGTAACCTGACCGTCTACCAATGTAACATAAACAATCTCGCCACCGAAACCGCCGACTGTCTTAATTTTCTCAAAGAACTCAGCGTTTGCAGGATCTATCGACTTATAAGTGATAACCTGATTTCTTTCAAAGCCCTTTTCACCGTAAATCTGCGATGCAACCGTCTGCGTTGCAACATACGCCGATCTTGCTTCAGTAATAATACTCTTTCTGTTAGCTTCATCTATCCACGAAATCATCGAGGGTACAAGTATTGCAGCAAGAATAGCAAGAATAACAAGAACGACAATCAATTCAGCAAGTGTAAAACCTTTGTTATTCATAATCATCCCTCCATAAATGTACTCAATTATATTTTACTATAGTTATTTTAACATCTTTTTCACAATTTATCAATAGTTTTTTTAAATTAATTTTAAAATTTTTTAATTTATTATTTAAATTTACAATATTCAAGGGCGCACCAACCTTTTTTGCCATTAACAACAACTTTTCCCCAGATTTGAGAACCGACACGCCTTATCGAAGTAACGGAAAGCTTTGTGTTCCTCTTTAACACGGACAAAACCTTGTATTTAGTGCCGGGGAGACTTCTCAATTTAAGACTTGAAGCATTAACAGTATAATTTCCGGTATGATTTAAGGAGTTGCTGCCGTCAGTCCAAACAAGGTTAGCATATTCAATGGCGAAATAAGCGCTTTTACCTTTATATTTTATGCCGCCCCATGCCCTTTTGCCATCAAACTCAATGCTCGTAACAGTAACGATATCGCCTTTTTCGAGCTTGCCGAGCATTTTTCCGCTCGTAGAAGCGCTGTCACGAACATTTATATCCCAGCCTGTAACGATATATTCGCCCAGCGCATAAACATTTTTGCCTAAATTGATTTTAATCGGGCTTCCGTTTAAAAACGTACAGTAACGAAGAGCACACCAGCCTGTTTTTCCATTATACTTAATTTTGCCCCAGATATAACCATCTGCAACCTTTTTGTCAGTAACAGTAATAGTTACTCCCTTTTTTATAGTGCCAAGGCTTTTGTTTGAAAGCCCAGCACCGTCACGATATTTGAGGTTAGAAGAAGAAACGAGCCATGATTCGCCATCACTGTTTTTGTAATCCGGTATAGCATAACCGAGAATATCAATGCTCGAAAGCGAAAAACTCCTTTTCTTAACACTATCGTCTGTGTTCCCCTCAATAGTATAAACCTTTGTGTCGGAAACATCGTAAATTATTCCTACGTGCGTAGCATCATATATTTTGTGAACCCACGAAAAATAAATCAAATCGCCACGCTTTGGCAAATAATTTCCGCCATAGCTTTTCGAGTAGAAAAATCTATTATTTTGCTTAAAGAAATTCATGCCGGCATCACAGCTTGAAGTTCGGGGAATAATATTAGTAGAAATACCGCTTTTGTTTGCGCACCAACTGACGAACATATGACACCAAGGATCTCTATCAAACCCCTTTGCATACCATTCGCCAAATTTTGTGTAACCCTTTTTCCCCTCGGAATAACCGAGCTGCGAAAATGCTGTATTTATGAGCTTTTCCGCCTGCGGATTCCCTTTTTCGTACACCGCACAGCTCGTCTTTGGAATTATGAAAAGCATTACCACAAATCCTAAAACTAAAAGCGAATTTATATATTTTTTTAATTCTCCAAGTAAACCCATAGCTGTCTCCGAATTATCTTATATCACATATTAAAACAAATTTCGCAACATTTGTCAATATATTTCTGTGTTTTTTCACAATTAAAATAAAAAGCTGTATGAAAGAAATCCATACAGCCAAGCATTATATAATTTTAATTATTGCCTTTTGTTTCCGCAGTTCATACAGAAATTGCCTGTGTTTGTCGTACCGCAGGAGCAGGTCCATTCGAGGCTTATGGGCATTTTGCTTCCGCAGTTTTGGCAGAAGTTGCCGGTATTCTTCGTTCCGCAAGAACAAGTCCATTCATGAGGTGTTGCAGGTGCAGGCTTCTTTTCACCGCAGTTCTGGCAGAAATTGCCCGTGTTTTCAGTACCGCAAGAACACTTCCATGTATTCGCCTGTTGCGGTTGCTGCTGAGCTTGTTGCTGTGCCTGCTGCTGAGCGTTCATAGCAAAGAAGTTCTGTGCATTTGCACCGCCAGCCTGCTGAGCCATACCCATACCCATAAAGCCCATCATTGCGCCGTTGGGGTTGCTTGCAGCCGCACGCATCGCATCTGCCTGTGCGCCAACAAGCGTTGCGCCAGCCATACCAGGGTCACGCATAACAGCTGTGCGCTGAAGTTGCTTAATCATTTCAGCATCTTCATCGGGAATCGTTACTGAACTCAATGCAACAGAAACAACTTCAAGCCCACGAAGCTCGCTCCACTTGCTCGAAAGCTCTGCGTTCATAGCATCAGCAATTTCAGTTGTGTGCGATACTATCTGGTTAGGTCTTAATTCAAGCTCAGAAAGTCTGCCGAATGCAGGCTGTAAAGCGCTGACAAATTCTGATTTAAGCTGTGTTTCAATCTGGCTTCTTGTATACTTGCCTTCAACGTTACCGCAAACATTAGTGTAGAAAAGAAGCGGGTCTGAAATTCTGTATGAGTAAACACCGTTGCAGCGAACAGATACATCTACATCAAGTCCGATTTTTGAATCTACAACCCTGAACGGAACAGGAGCAGGAGTACCGAATTTATTTTCCATAAGTTCTTTTGTGTTGAAATAGTAGACTCTCTGATCCTTACCTGTGTCGCCACCATAAGTGAACCTCTTGCCAATCGTCTTGAACGTATTGAGAATCCCCTTGCCAAGACCGCCTGTAAAAATGCTCGGTTCAGTCGATGTGTCATATGTAAATTCGCCAGGTTCAGCGCAAAGCTCAACAACCTTGCCCTGCTCAACGATAATCATACATTGACCGTCAGCAACTGCAATAGTAGAACCATTTGAAATAATGTTGTCGTTTCCCTTCGTGTTAGAAGAACGATTCGAAATTCTCTTCTGACCCTTTACAACAAGTGTTTCTTTATCAAGCGCATCACAATAGAAAAACTCTTTCCACTGATCAGCAAGTGTTCCGCCAAGCGCACCTAATCCTGCTCTAATAAGTCCCATAATTTATCTCCTTTCAAATATAAATATTAAAAAGATATTTATAAATATTAGTTAATTTTATTTTAACATATTAAAAAGTATTTTGCAATACAATACACAGTGGAATTTAGTTTGCTCACGAATCATAAATTAACTCCACGCTCCTAACTCAATGGGTTGTGCTAAATGTTCCTAACGGAACGCTAAATGCACCTACGGTGCGCTAAATAACTTCGTTGCGAAATGTTCCTACGGTGCGCTAAATAACTTCGTTGCGAAATGTTCCTACGGAACGCTAAATACAATGCG
>CADBRR010000101.1 GCA_902797145.1 uncultured Eubacteriales bacterium
TCTTATGATGTTTTTATAAACGCATTGCTCGATAGATTTCCTATCGAAGAAGAAAAAAATGATGCTGCAAAAAAACTCGATTTTGATGCACTTGTTTCCGAAATGAATAATGGACATAACATTATTTCGTTCAATTTTCATGCACCAATTAAAGATGAAGAATGGTTCACATATAACTTCATTGTAGTTTCAAGGCGTGATAGTAAAGTAAATGAATTTATGGTTGCAAGGCAAAATGTTACAAAGCTTCATGAACAGGAGGAAGAAATTAAAAGAACGCTTGAACGAGCAAAAGATGAAGCCGAAAAAGGCAATCGTGCAAAAAGTGACTTTTTATCGAGTATGTCACATGATATTCGTACACCTATGAATGCAATAATCGGGTATACCCAAATTGCAACTGAACATATGGATGATAGCATACTGCTTAGAGAATCGCTTGAAAAAATTGAAACATCGAGCCATTATCTGCTTTCTCTGATAAATAATATTCTTGATATGTCTAAAATAGAAAGTGGTAATTTACAGATTTCATATAAAGAATGCGATTTATCAGTGATTTTCCACAGCATCGCAGATATTATATATTCACAATCAAGAAAAAAAGATTTGAAACTTCATTTTGATTTTTCAACAATTAAGCATTCAAAAGTTCTTGTTGACGAATTAAGGTTCAATCAAATATTGTTAAATATCGTTGGAAATGCAATCAAATATACTCCCAACGGAAAGAATATTTATATAAGTGCGATTGAAGAATCTAATACTATTTCTGATAATAAAGTAAAATATATATTCTCAGTTAGAGATACTGGCATCGGTATGAACGAGGAATACTTGCCTCATATATTTGAACAATTCTCAAGAGAAAAAAGTGTCCTAACAGATAAGGTTCAGGGAACAGGTCTTGGAATGGCAATTACTGCACGACTTGTCGAACTTATGGGCGGTAATATTTCGGTTAAGAGTAAAACTGGTGAAGGTACAGAGTTTATAGTTTCACTTAACTTAGAAGTAATTGCAGATGATTCAAAAACCAATTCATGCAATGGACTAAATGCTGTTATACTTGGTAATGATATTGATGAGAATAATAGTTTAAATAACATTATCAAAAACGTTGGAATAACTACGCACATTATTGATAATTTCAATGATGCAAAGGAATATATTCAGAACAATAGTTTTGATGTTCTAATATTAAGTAAGTTTATAGACTTCGATATAAATTGTATGAATAAGAATGCGGTAATGCCAATAATAATTAAAATTGTTGATAGAGTAATGGACTTCAGCAATCATGATGATAACAAGTTTATAACTCATGTGCTTGAAATGCCAATTTTTCAGTCTGACATTATATCAGCTATAAATAATATAAAATCTGATACAATTAAAGAAAAAATAGATATGAAGAACTTTGATGGTGTCAAGATATTGCTTGCTGAAGATAATGATATAAATGCTGAAATAGCAAAATTCGTATTGATTGAACGAGGTTTTGTTGTTGATAGAGTTATAAATGGAAAAGAAGCTTTAGATACTATTAAAAGCAATAACGATTATTCCGTTGTGCTTATGGATATTCAGATGCCAGTTATGAATGGTTATGAGGCAACTAAGGCCATTCGTGCAACTGATGGAGAGTATTATAAAAAAGTTCCGATTATAGCAATGAGCGCAAACGCATATGATGAAGATATTGCAAACTCACTCGAAGCAGGTATGAACGATCATATTGCAAAACCATTTGATGTTGAGCATCTTATTGCGCTTTTAGAGAAATACATACAATTATAATAAAAGAGCGTGCAGTTTTTTCTGCACTCTATTTTTTAATAACTAAAATTATTTTTATATGGATTTTTAATGAATGATTTATAAAATAGTATTCCAACGATTGTAGTAATTGTTTCCGTTACCGGGAATGTAAGCCAGAACCATTCTAATCCGAATCTTGAAAATATAAATCCGAGTGGTACAAATAACACCACAGTTCTAACTACCGTCAAAATCGAACTCTTCACTCCACATCCTAATGCCTGAAAAAATACCGGGAACAATAATGATGTTACCATAGGTATAAAACTTACTCCTATAAATCTAAAACCTATTTTCCCAATTTCAACAACAAGCTCATCCGTTGTAAACGTTCTAAGCATCTCAACAGGAATAAATTCAAAGCATAATGTACCAAGCGACATTAATAACATACCAAAGATTACTGATGTAATAATGGTTTTTTTGCACCTCTCAATATTTTTAGCAGCGTAATTATAACTTACAAGTGGAACAATACAAGTTTGCATTGAACTCAAAGGAATAAAGAAAAATGTTTGCCATTTATAATACAAACCGAGCGTAGTTACTGCCTGATCTGAAAAACCCGATAATATAAGATTCAATCCAAGAATATAAAATGTATATGCTGATTGCATTAGCATATTAGGTAATCCAAGCTTAAATATCTTCTTAATATACGGAATGTATTTATCTTTTGATGGTGAAACATGAAAACCCTTTCTCGCAACAATTGCTGCTGCAACGACCTGACCTAAAACTGTCGCTATTGCTGCTCCTTTTATACCCATTGCTGGTATTCCTAAGAAACCAAATATGAGTATCGGATCAAGAACGATATTAGTTATTGCACCTATGATTTGTGCAAACATAGGTGTTTTCATATCGCCGTTTGCCTGCAAAATTTTTGACCATATGCTTTCGAGAAATATCCCTACGCTAAATACGCAAACTATTCTGCCATATGTAATTATATCTTCAATAACAGCTTCTGAACTGGTTGAAACCTTAGCATAAAACGGCATTATAAAATAACTTACAACAGCGAATATTATCCATAGTGCTATTGCAAGCGGCGTTCCAACACCTGCATATTCATCTGCCTCATCTTTTTTGTCAATTCCGAGCTTTGCTGCTATTATTGTATTTATGCCTACCCCCGTTCCTCCTGCAAGCGCAATCATTAGAAGCTGCATGGGATAAATTATAGAAAGAGCAGTTAAACCTGTTTCAGCATATTTGCCAATAAAGAGGCTATCAACTATATTATATAGAGCTTGAATAAGTTGAGCAAACATTACTGGCGGTGCTAATTTTAATAACAACCTACTGATTTTTTGCGTTCCAAACATATTTGATGATTCCATTATTTCACCTCATTTTTGAATATCCTTAAAAATTATAGTTTGGAAAAATGTCTTTGTCAATACAAAAAACGGGAAACATTATGTTTCCCGCAAACTGATATTTGGTTATTAATATTTATTCCACAATTCATATCTGTTTATATTCTTAATATAACCTTTGAACATTCCTAAATGTCCACCATTATTCTTATTGAATATTCCCTCAACTATAACATATTCTCCATTAAATTTTTTGCTTCTTGTCTTTTTATCCGAATCAACTGTCTTCAATATAATTCCTTATTTTATTATAACACATAATATATATAATTTATCAATCATATTTATGAACATAAAATAAAAGGATACAAAATAGTATCCTTTTATTGGCTCCCCCTGTTGGACTCGAACCAACGACACTGCGGTTAACAGCCGCATGCTCTACCGACTGAGCTAAGGAGGAATATTTAATTTCTAACAACAAATATTATTATATCACACTTTTAAAAAAATGCAATACTTTTTTTAAAAAATTTTTTAATTTATTGCAAGCGCGATAAACCTTTCATCTTTATTATTGACAGCACAGTAAAAATGATACACATTTTCATTAACTTTTATAACATATGATTTATGTGCATGAACATTTTCCCAATTATATTCAGGCTTTATAAGCGGCTCACCATTCCATTTTGTCCAAGTAATCAAATCATATGAACAAGCGAATGTGTTATATGCACCCTGTCCTTTGTTATATCTAAAATAAAACATCACATATAAATCATTTATCCTTACTATTTGAGGGTCGCCTGAAATTATTGCTTTCTCATTATTCGTTACATCGTCTATGATTGGAGTTTTCCCATATCTTTCCCATTTTTCAGCATCTGACGAAACCGCAAGATAAATTCTTTCCCTATTAGTTATATCCTTTGCATTATATGCGTTTACATATGAATAGCCTGTTGTATTCAACACATCTTCAAACATAAAGCTTTTATATAGAGTTTTTCTTTCATATTGTCTTGAGTCAACATCATCAGGTCTTAAAATAGGATTTTCTAATCGCTTAAAATTCTTTGTAGGTTCGCTTGACCATGCTAATCCCATCAAAAGTGGATCCGGTTCATATCCGTCCATATCTGCTCCAAGAAACGACATATAATACTTTCCATTTATACTATGGATTTCGTTATCACCACCAAATTCATTATTTACAAAAGCTGCATAACCTCCCATCTGACGGCTATACCATTTTTGTGAGTTATCTCTACTAAACATAATGCCTATTTCTTTCCAATCGAACAAATTATGGCTTACAGCTAATCTCGTTTCATATCCTGAATTCGCAACTTTTTTTGATATTGTAATATAGTACATATACCACAAACCATTATATTTAAATAAGGTCGGGCTATCACAATAGAAATCATCATATTTCATTACCGCACCATATTTTTTCGGTGTTTTTACCATATTATAAACACTTTCCATAGTTTTTTCATCTACTACTTTATCTAATTTTTTATTAAATGGAATCATAAATTAAACTCTCCTGTATTTCTTTTAATAATTGCCTTGATGCCCATGTAAAAGTCTGTTTTTTTCTCCACATAATATACATTTTAGCATACGGAACACCGATTATTTGCTTAAAGCAAAGTTCGCTACTTTCACTTGTATCAATGATTTTATCATATACTACAGCATATCCTATTCCCTCTTTTACCATAACCGCCCCATTATATGCTAAATTAAATGTAGCAGCAATATTCACCTCGTTTGATTTATCTTTAAACCAATATGTAAAATCCTGCTCTGCCCATTGTCTTGAACATATTAAAGGTATTCCAATCAAATCCTGTACATACAGATATTCTTTTTGTGCAAGCTTATCATCTTTACGCATAACAACTCCCCACACGTCGCTCGATGGCATTTCAATATAATTATACTTCGATAAATCAACAAAATTTGTAACTATGGCAAAATCAATAATTCCTTTATCAAGTTTTTCGCTGACATCTTCCATATTTCCGCTAAAAATATGGCAACGCACTTTGGGATATTTATTGCGAAGTATTTTGAATGATTTTGCAAAGTACCTAATTGAATCAGATTCCGCAGCGCCAACATATATATCGCCTCTTTCTACTTCTTCAAGTGATTTAAACTCAGCTTCTGTTTTTTCAGCAAGTTCAACAATATCTTCTGCTCGTTCCCGAAGCAACATTCCTGCTTCCGTCAATCTTATCGAATAATTTGAACGAATAAACAACCTAACGCCTAATTCTTCTTCAAGTTCTTTTATTTGCTTTGACATAGTTGGTTGAGAAACGTGCAATCTCTCAGCTGCTCTTGTAATATTTGACTCCCGTGCTGCCTCTAAAAAATATTTTAAAACTCTTATTTCCATAATAGCCCCTCCATAATTATTCTAACAAAGAATAACTAAAAATTCAATATAGATATTTGCTATTACTTATAATAAATGATAAAATAAAATAAATTTAAGATAAGGAGAATTTGGAATGAAACTTGAAAAACTAAATCTTACAAGTGAATGGGATAAAACATTCAATAAAAGTGATAAAATATCGCATAAGAAAGTTACATTTATAAATCGTTTTGGAATCACGCTTGCTGCGGATATGTACACGCCTTTGGGAACAAAAGGAAAACTTCCGGCAATTGCAGTATCTGGTCCATTCGGGGCAGTAAAAGAACAGTGCTCAGGATTATATGCTCAAACTATGGCAGAAAGAGGATTTTTAACAATTGCATTCGACCCTTCATTTACTGGTGAAAGCGGTGGAGAACCTCGTCATATGGCTTCTCCTGATATAAATACAGAAGATTTCCAGGCAGCTATTGATTTTCTCAGCGTTCAGGATAATGTAGATAGCGATAGAATCGGCATAATAGGTATATGCGGTTGGGGTGGACTTGCAATAAATACCGCAGCAATTGATACAAGAATAAAAGCAACTGCGGCAATTACAATGTATGATATGTCAGATGTAACACAGAATGGTTATTATGGCTCAGCTAATAGTGAACAGGCACGTTATGAACAGAGAATAGCATTGAATAAGCAAAGAACAGAAGATTATAAAGCTTTTAATCATCCATTCGTTGGTGGGCTTCCCGAAAAAGCTCCTGATGATGCACCACAGTTCATGAAAGACTATGTTGCATATTATAAAACACCAAGAGGATATGCAAGTCGTTCAGTTGGTGGAAACGAAGGTTGGGCTATAATTGGAACGTGTTCATTCCTCAATGCTCCTCTTATGCAGTATGCACATGAGATAAGAAATGCTGTTCTTATAGTTCATGGTGAAAAAGCTCATTCAAGATATATGGGCGAGGCAGCATTCAAAAAGCTAAAAGGTGATAATAAAGAATTACTCATTATTCCCGATGCTGTTCATACAGACTTATATGATAATCTTGATAAAATTCCTTTTGATAAGCTTCAAAGTTTTTTTGAAGAGTATTTAAAATAAATATCAAATGCAGCAGTATGGCAAAAGCCATACTGCAATTATTAATATTATCTTTTGATTTCTACATATTTCCTTATCCACTCCTCATCTCCGTCAGCATATCCATTAAACATATCATCTGCAATTTCAATTATTACATCATATAGTTCAAGATTATCTTTCCATTTTTGTGGAATTGAATTTAATCCTGCTATTGCACCAAGAATATTACCTGTTATTGCGCCTGTTGAATCACTATCACCATTATGATTTACTGCAGCGATAATTCCTGATGAAAAGCTATTTTCATATTTGAGTGAACAGTATATTGCAATAGCAAGAGCTTCTTCAGCAACCCAGCCTTCGCCAAGCTGATGGATATTATCAATATCTTCCTCATTATTTTCGGAAAGTTCTACGGCAAGTTTGATAATGTTTAAAAGCTCTTTAAGATGTCTATCACCTGCAAATATTTTTCTTGCAGTTTCTCTTGCATCGAGTACAATTTCCCTAAGTGTCTGCTTTTTTTCAGCATAAACAATTTTTCTTATTATATGTACAAGAACTGCGGCAGGCATATACCCAAGTGAATGCCCATGCGTTATAGCTGCAATTTCAGCACCCTCTTTATCAAGTTCTTCAATATTTTTCCAATGATAATTTCTTAATCCAAGAGGTGCAACACGCATTACACCACCGCACCCTTTGCTATCATTCTGTGGAACATCAATAAAATTAAAAGGAATATCTGCTTTTATTCTTTGCTCACGCAACGCAGACAAACAAGTATTACCAGGAGCTCTTGAATTATACAATTCGGGAACATCAACAAGCCATGAAATGCAGTTTTTTCTATCAACATCTCGGCCTTCATCATAAGTTATTTCCTGCGTTTGCAACCAATCCTGATATGATTTTGCAATATATCTATGCGGAGCAGCACTTATTCCATGCATTGCAAGCCTGGTATCCGCATAAATAATTCCATTTGCAGTAAATAAAGTCATCTGTGTATCATCTGAAACAAGAGCCTTTCCACTTTTGCCATCGAGTTGAAAGTTCCTCATTCCATAAAGTCCCCAATACAGAGCTATCTGACTTTCGCTAAGAAATTCCACTGGATAACCAAGTGCATCCCCTGCTGCACCTCCGATAAAACATCCTCTTATTTTATCTTGTATTGTTCTTCTATTATTATCCATTGTGTCACCCCATTATTATGTTTTTTATATTATAGCATAGATTTAGGTGCTGTTTCAACCATTCAAAGCAACCTCAGTTTTTTATTATATAACGCAAAGTCATCGTCTTTAAACACATTAAAAACAACTTTTATTTTACTGTTCGTTTTTACTATGTATTCATTTATAGTTGCAATCGCAATTTCTGCAGCCTTTTCTTTTGGAAATCCAAATACACCTGTTGAAATACAACAAAAGGCTATACTTTCACAATTATTTTTATCAGCAAGTTCGATACAAGAAGCATAACATGATGCGAGCAAGTCACAATGTTTTTGCGTCAAATGTCCATTAACTATCGGACCTACTGTATGAATAACATACTTTGATGGCAAATTAAATGCAGGAGTTATCTTTGCTTGCCCTGTTGGTTCTTCGTATCCTTGTTTTTGCATTAAATTATTGCAATAATTCCTTAACTGAACACCCGCATATGTATGAATGCAGTTATCAATACAATTATGTAACGGATGATAACATCCTGTCATTGCGCTATTTGCTGCATTGACTATTGCATCAACTTTGAGAAGTGTTATATCGCCTTTCCATAAATAAATATTATTTTCAACCGATTCAAGTGCAGAAATATCAACTATTCCCTTGTCGTTTATTTCGTTTTTCAGATATTCATCCTGTACAATTAAAAATTCATCATCTATCTGCGCAGGAAGTCGTACATTCATCAATGCACGAAGAAGTTCTTTTTGTTCATTTGATGTAGCAGGAATTTCAATATTTTTATATTCTGTTTTTTCATCAATTAACCTTTTTATTAGATACATTCTTCTCTCAGCTTGATTCATATTTCACCTCAAATAATTTCTACTGCGTTCCTTGGACATACGCTCATACAATTTCCGCAATATAGGCAATTTTCATTATTTATCTTTGCAATCTTTCCTGAAAAATCAATACATTGCTGTGGGCAAGCAGTTTTACATATCATACATAAATCGCATTTATCGTTGATACAATAGGTTTCTACTTTTGAATTTATTTTACCGAAAGTAAACGATTTACGCTCTATTGGTTTTTTAGAAAGGTCAAACAACTCTCCCGTCCCTTTATAAATTCTAAAAACAGTTAAAGCTTTTTTTGATTCATCAGTAGGATATATTTCATTCATATATGGATTTTTCATTATAAGTCTATCAAGTGACCTATCACCCATTTCTTCAACTGAACCACAAATTGATATTGCAATAGAATTCATTGTACTATTTCCTTTGACACCTGTTAAAGCAATATTTGGTTTTGATTTTAATCTTCTATAAAAGCCTTTTCCTTTTGCAGTTAAAAAATAGATACCATTTTCATCATAATCCATAATGTCAATTGCAGATGTAACAGGATATCCATTTTCATCAACAGTAGCAACAACGGTAGTATGAATTTGTTCGACTAAATATTTAAATAAATTTACATAATACATATTAGTCCTCACTTTCATAATTTAAATATATTTTAATAATATCATATTTCTTTAATAAATAAAAGCAGGTATATCAAAATGACACCTGCTAAATCTTTATTTCAAATTTTCCCAATATAGATGTTTTGCAACGATACCCAGAAACTCACTATTTGATGGAGCGTAATTTCCTAAACATACATCAAACAACTTACTGCGTAGTTCAGTACCTTGTTTTTTCCAAGCACCATCAATTGCAAATTTAATACTTTTTCGCACGCTAACAACAGAAACATTATTTAATTCTGCAATATAAGGATAAACCTTGTTGCTCATTGTACACGAAATCATAAAATCATTTTTCAAATAGTCCAGGGCTTGTAGTATATACTTAAAACCAAGTATTTTAGGATTAAATCCAAGTTCGATTAGTAAATCTTTTGATTGTAGTGCCATACATTTATAAATCCTTTCTCGTTAATTCTTTTATGATCAAGTATATATTTTACTACAATAAATGATTTAATGTTAAATTTCGACATTTTTGTCGAAAAAAATTTAATTAATTTATATTTTTAATGGCAAAATACTTTTTGAGCAAGCAATATAGACCGCATTGCATAACAATCCCTATAATTTGTACTGATAAAATCTTGTCATTATTTAAATCAATATAAGCATAGTTATTTTTTAACAAATCAAATGCTGTCATAATCAATGCGCTCCATATAGGAATGGTAACATATGCAAATATCGCTGATTTCAAATCACATACAAATACAATTGCCAATGTAACTGAAGTTATGAGCATTACAATTACGCTTAGAGCATCTTGCATTTGGGCAAGCCTTGTAAACGATATAAAAAATCCGAACAAAAAAGATATGGCAAATACCCTTGCTGGTTTGAAACTTTCGCTTTTAATGCATAAAATATAAAATGCAATGCATATTGCAATTACAGCTAAATTTATATTGATTTCAGGGACAAAATTAACACTAACATTCTGCAAAAAGAAAACAATAACAAGTATAGCAATAATTTGATACTTGCCAATATTCATTTCCTTTATTACTCTATCAAGATTCTTTGTTAAAATAAGAATAAACAAACATATAATTATTGTGTTGTTAAACTCCATAAAACACCTCGGGAAATTTATTTATCACAAATATTTTTCCCGAAATAGTATTTTTTATAATAATTATTATAATTTAATAAATGCAGCCATAGCTCCCGTTCTTCCTTTATCTCGCCTATGTGAAAACAAAAGTTTTTTATCTTCAACTGTACAAGCATCCATTATTGAAATATTTTCAAATTCTAAACCGCAATCCAGCATTTGTTTTACTGCAGCAAATCTCAAATCAACCTGCATTTTATCAGGAATATTCTTATTTGATGGTTCGGCACAATCGTTTCCAAACTTTTCTATAAACTTCATACCAAGTTCTTTATCAACTTCAAAGCAGTCTTTGCATATACAAGGACCAATTACAGCATTAATGTTTTCTTTATTAGAACCAAATATGTCAATCATTTTTCTAATAACACTTTTGGCAATTTCGCCATACATACCACGCCAACCTGCATGAGCTAACCCTATTACCTGATTTTTTCCATCATAAAAAAACAATGGAACACAATCCGCATGAAGCGTAACAAGCACAACATCTGGATCATTTGTTACCAAACCATCGCATGGTGAAAGCGGTTCTTTGTCAAAACCTCTGCCCCAATCATCCTTAGTAACAGTATTTACATTAGTGCCATGTTCATAATTCACGAGTACCATTTTTTCAAATTTCACTCCAACCGCATCGCACAATATATGAAAATTACGCTTAACGTTTTCAGGGTTATCTGGTCTATGTTTGCTCAGATTCAAGCTATCATATGGTATATCGCTCACGCCACCGAGCCTTGTCGTAAAGCCATGAATGCATGGGGTCAATTTAGAAGATGTAAAAATCTTTATTCCTTTTTTATCTTCTAAATTTCTTTCATAATCTATACTTTTAATTATATTTTTCATTTCAATTAATATCGCTATTCTCGCCAAGTAGAAGTTTTAATTCGTCCATAAACGTATTTATATCTTTAAACTCACGATATACAGATGCAAACCTTACATATGCGACCTCGTCAAGATCCTTGATATACTTCATAACAATTTCACCAATTTCTCTAGATGATATTTCTTGATCAAGGCGATTGAATATTTCCTTTGTTACATTATCAACAAGTCTGCTCTGCTCTGTTACTGAAACCGGTCTTTTTTCACAAGCCTTTGCAACACCTGCAAGTATTTTATCACTATTAAAAGGTTCACGCCTTCCATCTTTTTTTACAACATAAATAGGTATTTCTTCAATCTTTTCATATGTCGTAAATCGTTTACCGCAATTAAGGCATTCTCTTCGCCTTCTTATTGAAGTACCATCTTCGGTGGGCCTTGAATCAATAACCTTGCTATCATTACACATACAGTATCTGCATTTCATTTTATTTACTCCGTCTTTGTTTTGTTTATGTTATCTGATTTATTGAAACCAATATAACATCATCACCAATTTTATTTATATCACAATATGGTATGACAAGTTCTTCGTCGCTCTTTAAAAGTCCCCACAATTTTGATTCACCTGGAACAATTATAGACTTTATACATCCGTTACAATCATCTATTTCAAGATCGCATATGCAACCAAGCTTAGAACCGTCACAAGTATTTACTACTTCTTTTGCTTTTAAATCACTAAATGTAATACAACTCATAATAATCAGCCATCCTGTATTTATTTTATATATTATAAATATGCAGTATAACTAGTTATATTCATATATAAAAGCATAGTTTGCTTGCCATTTACGACAAGCAAACTGTTATCATTGATTAAAATTATTCTTTGATTTCTTCCTCATCTTCAGGGAATATACGTGCATTGCAGTTCGGGCAAATCAAATCTTCATCTGATTCAAGCATTGTTTTGTCGAAATAAACTGTTTCATTGCACTTCGGACATTCGATTTCATAAAAATCATCGTCATCATCAAATCCACAACAATCATCAAAATCATCGCAATCATCACATTCGCCGTCACATTCATCTTCGTCTTCTTCGCAAAGATAATCTTCAATTTCTTCAAAGCGATCGTCGATATCATCAAAAGCTTCATCGATTTCATCAAATGTTTCATCGATTTCATCGAATATTTCATCATGTTCTTCAACTGATACAGCTATTGCATCGAGCGCATCTATTATAGCTTTAATAACTCTGCCATTTTCGCTATTTTCAACATTGAGCCCATCTGCTAATCCGCGCAGATAAGCAACTTTTTCACTAATAATACCCATAGCATCCTCCTAAATTATACTCTTGACATATATTCGCCTGTACGTGTATCTACACGAATCTTTTCACCCTCGTTGATAAAGAGAGGAACATTTATCTTGAATCCTGTTTCGAGAACAGCAGGCTTTGTTGCGCCTGTTGCTGTATCGCCCTTGAAGCCGGGTTCTGTTTCTGTTACTGTAAGTTCAACAAAGTTAGGAGCTTCTACTGAGAATGCTGTTCCCTTAAAGAAACGGATGTTTACGTGCATATTCTCAATAATGAAGTTGATTGCATCTTCTACCTGGTCATGGTTAAGCGGAAGCTGTTCATATGTTTCTACATCCATGAAGTAGTACAATTCGCCATCTGAATAAAGATACTCCATTTCCTTTGTTTCAATGTGTGCTGTCGGATATTTATCTGTCGGGCTAAATGTACGCTCAAGAACTGCACCTGTCATAACATTTTTAAGTCTTGTACGAACGAAAGCTGCGCCTTTACCCGGCTTTACATGCTGGAAGTCTGCAATTGACCATACCTGTCCGTCAATTTCAACTGTAACGCCTTTTCTAAAATCTCCTGCCATAATCATAAGAGTGTACCTCCAATAAAAATAATGTATAATATTAATGTTATTTAATAACAATTAAATCTTTTGTTGTAGAACAGAGGTTAATATATCCATCGTCCGTAACAACTGTACAATCCTCTATCCTTACACCACCGAGTCCTTCAACATAAATGCCCGGTTCACAAGTTATAGTCATTCCTGCTTTAAATTCACCTTTCCCTCTTATGCTTGCAAAAGGTGTTTCATGAATTTCAAGTCCAAATCCATGACCGAGACTATGACCAAACATCTTTCCATATCCATGCTCTGTTATATAGTCTCTTGCAATTGCATCAAATTCCTTACAGCCAAGTCCTGCTTTAAGCTGACTCAATGCCTTAGCCTGTGCTTCTCTTACTATATTGTAAATCTTCTTCAACTCATCGCACGGTTCGCCAATTGCAATAGTTCTTGTCATATCTGAACAATAACCATTTACTCTGCTGCCAAAGTCAATTACAACCAAATCGCCTTCTCTAAGTTTTCTATCACCCGGAACTGCATGACAAAGCGCACCATTCTCTCCAGAACCAACAATAGTATCAAACGATGGTTCATCAGCACCGCACTTTTTAAGTAAATAATCAAGTTCATTTGCAACTTCCTTTTCGGTCATACCAGGTTTAATAAAGTCAAGCAACATTGCAAATGCTTTATCTGAAACCTGCTGTGCAATCTTCAAGTATTCAATTTCTTCTTCGCTCTTTACTACTCTCTGCTGAGTAAGCAAATCCGATGATGGAACAAATTCAAACGGAAGGTCTTTCCATGCATTAAATTTACGAACTGTCATAGTTTCATCTTCATATCCAACAGTTGTTGCACCGAGCGATGACAGAGTATTCTTTACAAGTTCTGCGTCCATTGAAGAAACTTCATTTACTTCAAATGCACCCATACTCTGCTGTTTTGCCTGAATTGTATATCTGAAATCTGTGAAGAGTATTCTATGCTCTCCCGATATTACAAGCAAAACATTATCTCCAGTAAATCCGCTGAAATACCTGCTGCTTGTTTCTGAAGTAACGAGCATTGCAGATATATTCATTTTTTTCATCTCATCAACGAGCTTATTACATCTTTTTTCAAAAGTTGATTTATTCATAACTGCATCCCATTTCTTTAAATATTTTCATTGTAAAATCACAATGAATATGTATATACAATCATACCTGATTATATTCTACCATATCTATGCAATAACAACAAGTAATTTTTTCATTTTTTCAAAAAATATTTCTGCAATTTTTCTATAGCCTTCTTTTCTATCCTTGATACATAAGAACGAGATATTCCGAGCAATTCTGCAACCTCTCTTTGCGGCATACAATATCCGTACAGCATTCCATACCTTAACTCAATTATTTTTTGCTCTTTGCTTGTAAGTATTTTAGAAATTATATTTTTTAGTTTTTCTTGCTCTATTTTGGAATCAACAATGTTTTCAACCATATCTGCATCTGACCCCAGAATATCTGCAACAGTCAAACTATTTCCATCTTTATCAGTACTAACTTTTTCATCGAGTGAAGTTTCGTTCTGTAATTTTTTATCATATCTGAGCGACATACGAATCTCGTTTTCGATACATCTTGCAGCATATGTTGCAAGAGAATTATTTTTTGTTGCATCGAATGTTGATACTGCTTTTATCAATCCTATTGAACCAATAGATATAAAATCATCATTATCTTTATCCTTTGTATTATATTTCTTCGCAATATGCGCAACGAGTCTCAAATTATGTTCTATTAAAACATTTTTAGCATTTTCATCTCCGTCTGCTAGCAGTTTTAAATACTTTTTTTTTTTTTTTTTTTATAATGGCTACGGAAATGTTATGCCTGAATTGACATATGCAGCTAAACATATAAAATTCCTGAAAATATTAATTATCAAAAACGGGCACCTCCTGAATGCTGTTTAATACATTTCTATTGTATGCCCGTCACAAAAAATAATGTTTAGTTATACTTTTTCCTCAGAATATCTCCACATTTTACTTCCTCATCGCAACCTATGAACAAGATTTGTTTAGGATGCGGTGTTGCTTCCTGATATTCGCCATCTTCATTTTTTATACCTTTTACTGTAAACTTTCGTCCAACATCACCTGGTGACAAAATATCAAGTTCTTCTCCATCAAAAAATCTATTTCTCTGCTGAATCTTTGCAATATGGTTTTCTTTATCATAATCTATAACCGTTGCGCAAATATCGTAGCTTTTAATATATCCTGCATGAATCGGATATTGACCCTCTGCACCCGGTGAGCCAAACATAAATCCAGTAGAATACGGTCTATGGCTTGTCTTATAAAGCTCATTTACGATTATTTCTGGAACAACAAAATCGCTTCCTTCTTCCATAGCTTTTTTATATTCGTCAAGTGCCATTCTATATGCGTTTACAACCGTTGCAACATATGCTATAGATTTCATTCTTCCTTCAATTTTTAAGCTGCACGCTCCCGATGCTATAACTTCAGGCAAATGTTCAATAAGATTCATATCCCTTGAGTTAAGAATATATGTTCCCTTTTCATCCTGTTCTATTGGAAAGAACTCACCTTCTTTTCCCTTTTCTCTAAGTTCATATGACCATCTGCAAGGCTGAACGCATTCGCCTCTATTAGCATCTCTTCCTGCAAGATAATTGCTTAATAAACATCTTCCTGAATATGAAATACACATTGCGCCATGAACAAATATTTCAAGTTCAAGGTCGTCAGGCATTTTCTTTTTCATATCAGAAATTTGTTTTAGCGAAAGTTCTCTTGCCAGTATAACCCTTTTTACGCCTTGATCATACCAAAATTTTGCAGCATATGAATTAAGTGTATTTGCTTGTGTACTTAAATGAAGTTCAAGCTTCGGTGCAACTTGCTTTGCAAGATAGATAACACCAGGATCATTTACAATTATTGCATCTGCTCCAGCTTCATATATTCCTTTTATAAGCTCAGCAAGTTCTTCAAAGTCGTCATCTTTTCCAAATGCATTACAAGCTACATAAATCTTTTTTCCATTTTTATGTGCGTAGTCACAAGCAATTTTTAGTTCTTCAAGTGTAAAGTTATCTGCAAAATTGCGTAGACTCATTTTATTCATTCCAACATACACAGCATCTGCACCAAAATGGAATGCTGTCATTAGACGCTCCATATTTCCTGCCGGAGCAAGCAATTCGGGTAGTTTCATTTTTGTTTCCTCTTCATTTTACCAATTAGGTTTATATTTTTCTACGTTAGCATTATGTTCTTCAAGTGTCTTTGCAAAAACAAGCTCACCTGTTTTACTATCTTTCAGGCAGAAATACAAATATTCTTCTGATACATATTCAGGATCTGGATTCAATGCAGCTTCAATTGCATTAAGGCCAGGATTCGATATTGCACCAACTGGCAATCCTTCATATAAATGAGTATTATATTTTGAATCAGTATTTAGTTCTTCCTGTGTAAAGATTAGTTTACGTTCGCCTGTTATATACTGTATTGTTGCATCAGACTGTATTTTCATATTTTTTGAAAGTCTGTTATAAATGACAGCAGATACTTTTGAATAATCAGTTGGCATTGCTTCGCATTCAATAATAGAAGCAATCTTTACTATATCCTCAATGCTCATACCAAGCTGTTCTGCTCTATCTTTGTATTCCTGATTAAATACAGTGTTGAACTTATTGAGCATTTTATTAACTATTTCATATGAATTAGCTCCCTCATTAAGTTCATAAGTATCAGGGAACAAGTAACCTTCAAGTAAGTATTTTTTATCATTTCTACTCTGCTCGTCCATTTCCTCGACAAACTGATACACTTTGAACCTATCATAATCATTACAAGCCTTTTTAAATTCGTCTGCCGAGCTTATAATATCATTTTTGACAAGCAAATCTGCAATACTGTCAATTGTCATACCTTCCACAATCGTTACTTTTGGTAGATTAGCTTCGCACAGTATATCAACAATTTCAGGTATTGTCATATTTTTAGATAATATATGCGTTCCTGGCTGAAGTTTTTTAGCCTTGCCCGTAAAGTCTACGTATACTTTAAAAACTGCTTTGTTGTGAATAAGGCCTTCATTATCTTTACCACAAGCTTCATACAATAGCTTTGCAATATCCGATGCACCCATACCTTTTTTTACCTTTACTTCTATTGGTGTAGCATCATTTGGATCTACTGGGTAAATAAACTTATTCAATACAACATTTGCAGAAAAATATATAACTACACAAGCAATTGCTATCCCAAGGACCCAGCCTAAAATTGGACGGATAATTTCCCATGCACTTTTTTTATCCATAAGTCAAATCCTTTCATCAAATATTAAACGCCATCAAGTTTTATATCTACTGCATCAGCAAGAATTTTATATATATCGCCAAGCATTACATTTATTTTATATTCGCTCATCAAAAACTCAGCAGCATCTTTATTAAATTGCAATACTTCCCCAATCTTCTGAAGTTTCTCAAGCAAATCATTATCGGTTTTCCCCGAAATCATATTTGCCTGAGCCTCATACTGAAGCTTGTGATATTCCGAAATAAGCTGCTTTGTAGTTTCATTTTCCATTGCAATATCTTTCTTGCTTTTGTAATCCTTATATTCATCAGATTCAGCAATCATTTTTGCAAGTTCTCTTGCTTTATCGTATATCATTTTATCCTCCTAAAGTTATATTTCAACTATAATTGGCAAAACCATAGGATTTCTCTTTGTTTTGTCATATAAATAATCTTTGAGCTCTGTCTTTAATATTGTCTTAACCTGTGACCATTCAGATTTTTGAACTAATGCAAATTGCTTCGATACATTTCTTGCAACATCAATAGCTCCTTTTATTAATTCTTCTGATTCTTTTACATAAACAAAACCTCTTGATAGAACTTCAGGTTCAGCTATGACTTCACCGTTATCCTTTCTCAAAGCAATTACAACTGCGAATAAACCATCATGCGATAATGTTATTCTATCCTTTAAAACAACATTTCCAATATCACCGACACCTATTCCATCTATCATTATACTTCCCCAAGGCACAGAACCATTGAATTTAGCTCCATTTTTTGAAAACTCAACAACCTTGCCATTTTCAGTTACAAATATGTTTTCTCTTTTTACACCCATTCGCTCTGCAAGTTCTGCATGCTGATATAAATGCCTGTATTCACCATGAACGGGAATAAAATACTTTGGTTTAACAATCGTAAGCATAAGCTTTAATTCTTCACGCCTTGCGTGCCCTGATACGTGAACATCGGCGGTTGAATCATAAATTACCCTTGCGCCTTTCTGATATAACTGATTTATAACTCTTGCAACCCCACGCTCATTGCCGGGTATTGTTGATGCCGAGATTATAACAGTATCGCCTTTTCCAATATTAAGCTTATGCGAAGAGTTTGCCATCCTGAATAAACCACTCATTGGTTCACCCTGGCTTCCCGTTGTTACAACGCATATCTCGTCTTCCTTATAGTTTTCAAGCTTTTCTATATCAACAATCCTGCTATCATCTATATTTAGATATCCAAGTTCCCTTGCAATATTAACTATGTTTACCATACTTCTGCCCTGGAAACAAATAACCCTATCGAATTGTGCAGCTACATCTGCTATCTGCTGTATTCTATAAATATTTGATGCAAATGATGCAACGATAATTCTTCCTGTTGCAATATCAAAATAGTGTTCAAATGTTTTGCCTATTGCTATCTCAGAAGGAGTATGGCCTTGCAATTCAACATTAGTACTATCTGACATCAATGCAAGCACACCCTTTGAACCATAATATGAAAACCTTGCTATATCCATTGGCTCACCGTCTATTGGAGTATAATCGACCTTGAAGTCACCAGTATGGATTATTGTTCCGAGCGGAGTTGTTATTGCAAGTGCAAGCGCACCTGGTATAGAGTGACTTGTTCTTATAAACTCTATATTAAAACATCCAATATTTATAACATCACCTGCGCTAACGCAATTCAATGAGCATTTACTTATCTTATTTTCTTGTATCTTATGTTCAATCAAAGCAATAGTAAGCTTTGAACCATAAACAGGAACATTAAACTTTTTTAGTGCATATGGCAAAGCGCCAATATGATCTTCATGACCATGAGTTATAAGAAAGCCTCTAAACTTTTCAATATTTTTTTCAATATATGTAAAATCAGGAATAACGAGATCTATGCCAGGCATTTCATCATCAGGAAATATTATTCCGCAATCTATAGCAATTATATCATCACCGCATTCTATGAGCGTAATATTTTTCCCAATTTCACCAACGCCGCCGAGCGGTATGATTTTAAGCTTTGTTGCCAATTTATCAACTTCTTTCCAATGAATATTATAAGTTATATTATAAACTTTTTTCGCAATAATAACAAGACATAAAAGGTTTTTATTAGCAAAAAAGTGGCAGACAAGCTGCCACATAGTTTTAAATTTAAAATTACCATCCAAGATTTGCTACAAATCTCAATATTGAAGTTGCATCAGCCGAATCAATTGTTCCATCTTCATTTGCATCAGCGTTTGCCAATTCATTACCTACGAGATTGGTAAGGCTTGCAACATATCTAAGAACTACTGTTGCATCTGCCGAATCAACTTCACCATTATTATCTGCATCACCTCTTACAACATCAGGGACTACAGGAGTCGGTGTGGGTTCATGTGTAGGTGTAGGTTGAGGATTATCGTCAATTTCATATATAGGAACGATTGTCATATTTTCATGAACCTCACTAAAATCATCTTCCCAACCAACAAATTTATATCCTTCAACATATGGTGCTTCAGGTGCCTGTGCTGCATCGCCATCGGCAACATATGAAACGAAAATAACTTTACCGAAGAAATCAACGAATGTTACTGTATGCATAACTTCAGCATATTCCTTGAGGAACGGATATGATCCACTTTCAAAGTTCCACATATCACAATTATCTCTCCAACCAAAGTTATCTTTACCTTCAATAAATTTACTGTTGAGTACCTGTTCACCATGTGTTGTTGAACTTTCATTTTTATCATCAGAAGCATTCGAGAAGTATACTTCTTCCATTCTGCCACTTGATGAACCAATACCATGACTTACTGTAGTAGCATTTCCTCTTACAGTATTGTTCCATGCACCGCTGTAACTTACTGTACCATAGCTATCGCCAACGATTGCGCCGACTTTCTTTGTGCCATTGATTTCGCTGTTAGATGTAAAGCTATATGTAACTGTACCATTGCTATATCCTGCAAGACCACCGACTGAAGTTACATCACCATTCGGAGCATTTTCAGTATCAACATATGAATCCTGAACTGATGAATACTCAATAGTTGCGTTGAAATTATAACCAACAAGTCCACCGTGGAACATAGCGGCATTCTTTTCAGTACCTACAATATGGCTATTCTTTACTGAACAGAATGAAACCTTTGCGTCTCTATCATTATAACCTACGAGTCCGCCAACGAACTGACCCATAGTATTTGATGACAAGCTTTCAATACCGCCACTTCTTACATTTGAGTTATTAACTACACAATGTATAACACTACCCTGATTCTTTGCAGCAATAATACCTACAACTGCTTTACCTGCTATCTGAGCATTATCAATTATAACATTTTTAACAATGCCATTAGCACCAACTGTATCAATGAAGCCAACATACTTTGTGTTTGTCATATTGATTGATAAATTGCTGATAACATGATTGTCACCATTGAGCGATCCATTAAATTCATTATCCTTTGCTATCGGAGTGAATTCTAATCCGCTCATATCAACATCTTCAAGAATCTTATAATTCTTATTGTATCCAATATTCTGAATATCGGTAAGCTGCTCCGGTAATGTGATAAGATATTCGTCACCACCAACATGAACAAATTTTGCAGTAATAGTCATATCTTCCATAGGAACAAATGTTGAAAGGTCAATTTCTTCACTGCCTCTGAACCAACCAGCAAATCTATAACCAGGTTTTCCCCATGGAATTATATCGCTATCAATCTTTTCACCATACTTAACTGATACTTTAGTTGTTCCGTTAAGTGTTCCATTGCCATCAGTATTGAAATTGATATTTACATGGCTTTCGCCATTAAGAAGTCTAAATCCGCTGTTTGAAGGCAGGCATTTTAGAACTGATCTTCCGCCATATTTTACATCATCATAATAGGGATCGCTCGGGCTAAGATCCGACTTTGCCTTAGCAATAGCCTCACTTACTGAATATGTTCTATTTGGGTTATCATCAAGTGTTTTGCAGAGATATTTCCACATTCTTCTTGCCATCTGTGTTTCATAGTCCATAGAAACCGATGTTGTATAGCCAATGTATGCAGTACAGCCAAGATTCAAAAGAATATTACCAGTTGTATTTGACTGCATACCAAGGCATGAACCTGCATAGAATACAGAGCCCGGAAGCTTTTTGCTCAAATGTGCCTGAATATACGAACCACCGATTGATACTATATCAGCTCTATCAAGAAATGCTCTACCCGCTGATACATCTGCGCTTGAATATCCACCAGCTGTATTTCTCAAACAAAAATATGACTGACCATTATGGAACATTCCATGACCATCGAAAAATATGAATCCATAATAAGGTATATCACTCAAAAAGTTATTGGGAGTACATCTTTCATTTATAACATACTTATATGTACCGCCAGTAATCTCATTTATTTGCATTGCAAGCAACTTATCGTTTTCATTATTGAATCCGCTATCTGTGCTTGTATAGCTGCTGTTCTTGAACGGGCTATAAATTAGTACATCAGGATTTGACCACATCTGAGCTGCCTTTACGGTAGCGTTATTGTTCATGCCTTCTATACCGTTAAGCATTTCACTTACAACTTCTGTGATGTTGCTTTCGCTTTCATAAACTGTACTGTCGAAACCACAACCAATTCCTGCATTTGTCCAGAAGCTTATCATATTGCTATTTTCACGAACAACATTCTTAATATAGGGTGAATCTGAAAGGAACTCGAATACTTTATCTGTAATAACATTTGAATCAACGCCTTCTAACTTGAGTTCATCATTCATAGCGTAAATTCTGTCAAGAATCAGTTTTGCAATTCCAAATTCAGCATTTGTAAATTCACGATAAAAGTTGATTTCAACAGCATTACTTTCACTTGAACCGCTCTTAGCAACATAATTTACAAGATGTATTTCATCTTCATTAAATGTAACTTCTGCTGAATATATTCCGTCGAGTGCAGTTTCATCTGCGCCAATCCCGTCATCGTGCATTTCAGCTACAAAATTATTGTTTTCATCGTAAAGTTTTACTGAACGATTGATTTCTGTTTCAGCATAGAACATTACCTTTGATTCAGCATTTATCAATACATCAATAACATTAGCTGATAACTGTATTTCTATGTTTTGTTCATCTATGCTTTCATTTGATAATGCAAATGAACTCATTGTCGGCATGAGCATCATCATAAAAGCAATAATAAAGGACAAAGTTTTTTTCATATATATACCTCCTCTTACCTTTATTTTATTTTAAACCTTTTTGTATAAATTTGCAATATTATTTTAAAATTCATTAAAACTATTTATCATTAATATTGCGAATCTTATTTATATCAACTTTACACTTGCGTTCTTCCGTTAATAAACCATTCACTTCTTGCTGAACATCTGTCAACTGAGTATAGCAATATCCACATACGTACGGCAAAGATTTTATCGCATCAGTTATCTGTTCAAATCTATTAAAGAACTCTCTTTCACTCTTTGCCTTGTCACCATATCCCCAGCCTTCGCTGTTATTATCAATAGCTATACCGCCAAACTCGCTTATAATAACAGGTTGTCCATTATACTTGTAACCATCTGCAAATGCACCACGATATTCGTTTCCAAAATATTCATTGTTTAATATTTCATTTTTCAACTCCATGTATCGTTTTGCAAACTCTTTACCCGACGACTCATAATCGTGGAGAGTTACTATGTCAGAATGTGTATGTTCCCATCCATCATTAGATATGACAGGACGCATTGAATCGAATGCTTTTGTCAGATAATATATTGATTCAGTAAATGCTTTTTGCATATCATTATTTTTTATTGCGCTAATGCCCCATGATTCATTAAATGGTGTCCATGTTATAATTGATGGGTGATTGTAATTCTGTTTTACTATATCAATCCACTCTTCAATAAAATTAGATACTGCATTATCGCTGAATTTATATGTTGCTGCCATCTCGCTCCATACAAACAAGCCCTTTACATCTGCCCAATACAAAAATCTTTCATCTTCGATTTTCTGATGTTTTCTTACTCCGTTATAACCCATTGATATAATCATATCAACATCCTTTATTATAGCTTCTTCGCTCGGAGGTGTCAGATGCGATTCTTTCCAATACCCCTGATCAAGAATAAGCTTCTGATAAATAGGTCTTCCATTGAGTAATATTTGATTGCCTGATATCTCAATGCTTCGCATTCCAAAGTATGAATAAACTGTATCAATTATATTTTCATTATCTGAAATTTCAAATCTTATATCATAAAGATTCGGGTTTGCAGGAGACCATTCCTTTACTCCAAATTTTGCAATTTCTGTATTTGATACATCAATTGAGAATACCATATGCTTTTTTGTTATGGGCATATAGACTGAATTAACAGGCGCTGAGTCAAAATCAACAAATGAACTTATAAAATATCTACTTGAACTGAAATTGCCAGTAAAATTAACCTCACAATCAATTTTCATATTTTTTAAATCCGGTGTCATTTTAACGGAATCAATATATATATTATTGTTTACTCGTTCAATCCATACAGTCTTCCATATACCGGTAGTTTGAATATACCAGCATCCATAGCTATCTTGACCCCACCTTTGTTTGCCACGAGGCTGCTCACAATCAATATAATCTGATACTTTTACAGTTATTTTATTTTCACCTGATACGACATAATTTGTTATATCAAACGAAAATCTTTCATAACCTCCTCTATGAATACCTACAAATCTACCATTTACCCATATTTTAGTTATATAGTCGCTACCTTCGAAATGAACAATTGTTCTTTTTTCAATATCTCCTATATTGAAGGTTCTTTCATACCATACATTTTCATGTAATTTCTCGTCATATATTCCGCTAAGTTCTGTTTCATATGTAAAAGGAACTGTTATTTCTGTATTTTCTGTCGGAAATTCGTTAAAAAAGCTTAAGTATTCACCTTTATCAGCATCATCAAAAACGAAATTCCATTTTCCATTAAGATTTATCCAATCATTTCTTACAAATTGTGGTCGTGGATAATCAATTTCGTGTTTATGTTCAAATTCTGTCTGCATATTTATCTCCTAATTTTTTTCTTAATTATATCATTTTAACAAAACTAATACAACAAAAATATATTTTATATGTTAAAATGTTACCATAAAGGATTGGAGGTAACTATGAAAAGCTTAATTTATATTTCAGATGGAACATATAACACTGTGGAATCCGTTATAAGGAATTATTTTCAAATTTCAAAAACTATGCTGAAACGATTAAAGCATATCGATAACGCAATACTTTTAAATGGCAAACCTTCGCATTCAAATATCAAAATAAATTATGGCGATTGTATATGCGTTAATATCCAAGATTCTAATTTATCAAATAACGAAATTTGTTTTGACATACTTTATGAGGATGAATATATAATTGCAATAAATAAACCCGCAGGTATCGCAGTACATTCCAATCCCTATTCACGCAATAAAACCGTTGAAAATTATTTTTCAAATGGTGAGTTTCATCCGATAAATAGGCTTGATAAAGGTACAAGTGGTGTAATGTTAATTGCAAAAGATGGCAGAATACATAATCTTATGCAAAAAATCATACATTCAAATTATTTTTTGAAACAGTATATTGCAATTGCAGATGGTATTGTATTTCCAAAATCGTGTACAATTATTGCACCAATTGAGCGCAGGGATTCAGGAATCAAACGAATAATATCGAGTAACGGAAAATATGCCAAAACGCATTATGAAACAATACTTTGTGAAAATAACCGAACGCTTTTACTTGTAACACCCGAAACTGGGAGAACACACCAAATAAGGATCCATATGTCGCATATTGGATTTCCACTTACCGGAGATTTTCTCTATGGCAATGAAAGTCCATTAATCAAAAGGACGGCGCTACACGCATATTCAGTTGAATTTGAGCACCCTATTTCAAAAAGCATAATAAAAGTAGTCGCACCTATACCAGACGATATAAAATCACTTTTTAGTAAAATTGATTTTTTAAATGACAAATAAAAGACCTTGTATTGAATATTCTACAAGGTCAATCTCTATTTATTAAGCTAATTTAATTACTCATCATCTGTTCTCGTTGCAAGGTCATTATCTAAAAATGTAAAATTGCTATCACCTTCCCTTTTTAAAAAGTGAATAAAGCACCGATTTTATTAACAA
>CADBRR010000102.1 GCA_902797145.1 uncultured Eubacteriales bacterium
CGAGGCATACGCATAGAACAATAAACAATTACTTTATACAAGAGCTTTTCCCAAATCCTTGCAAGCAGCAATAGCATCATCATCGGGAGCATCTGCGCAAGTAACTGCATCACAAGCGAGGTTTGCGCCAATAGCTTCGCAATCAGCAGTCCATGTTTCCATCCACGCACCGCCGCCCCAGCCCCATGAGCCGAAGAGAGCTATCTTCTTGCCGTTCAAAACACTCTTACAATCCTCAAACATAGGTGCAAATTCTGTTTCTTCAAGTTCTTCTGCGCCCATTGACGGACAACCGAATGCTATAGCATCATAATTTGCTACCATATCCTTGTTAAATTCCGAAGCTGTGAACAATTCACCGTCTGCACCGTTTTCCTTAATGCCCGCAAGAACTGCATTTGCCATCTTCTCTGTGTTTCCTGTTCCGCTCCAATATACTACTGCTACTTTACTCATAATTTAATTTCCTTTCTTTCAGTTAGCACAAGCTAACTACTTCCTTTAAGATTTGGTTAGCGTTTGCTAACCTTCAATAACATTATATCACAATAAAAGAATATGTCAACAGAAAAGCGGAGAAAAATTTCCCCGCAAAGCTTTAATCATATAAAAGTCAGTTGTTCATCAATCCAGCTTACTTGTTCCGCCTCGTGAATCTTATCGCCTTTTTGGGAATTACCGAGCAAGAATGGCGAAAGCGGATTATGAAGCTTCATATTTCTTTTAACTATATCAGCATCATAATTTGCATAACAATATTTGCACAAATGTCCGCAGGTATTATATGCGCCGATGTCGTTTCCGAGAGTGCAGTTACATTCCATTCGTGGCGATTTTTTATGGGGAACGGACAATTTTTTACCGAGCGCAAGTTCGTAACTCTGTTTCGTCATACATCCTGACGCATCAACGCCAAGCGGAGCGAGCTGTGTGCCTTCTGCGCATGATTTTATTTTAATGCCGTACTTTTCGCCTACGCTTACGAAAAACCTTGCAAGCTCCATCTGTTCATCGTTTTCAACGCTTCTTGCCTGTGGAAAATTCCTTACGACCTTTTTATATAAATCAATAAAGCTGATGACGCAAACATTTGTATATCCTGAGAGTTTGCGAGCCATATTCTCGAATGCCTTTTTGTGAAATTCAACAGAATACTTATTTGTTATAAAAACGGGATCATATCGCCAGCCTATTGAATTTACCCCGACTATACCTGACAATTTTTTAAAATCCTCAATAACCTTTTCCTTATCGGGAACATTAGGTTCAATTTCCTTGCCGTATGGAGTTATAGTCACGAACCAATATTGACCATATTCCTTTATAATATCCATATGAGGGAGCATAGGCGCAGGATTTTTTGTGCAAAACGCAATCACATCAACAACTTTCGGAGAAAGCGAATATTTTGTAACGCTACTCTCGTCATATGGATTTCTAACGAGAACAAACCCTGCCTTTATTCTTCTTAAAAACCAATTTGAATAGAAAGCAGGGATATCCGTTCTCATACCTGTTTGAATAATCATTTTTCAATAATCTCCCTTATAATCTCATCGCAATCGCCCTTGATAAGAATTGACTGTTTAAGAATCTGTTCAGGAACTGCAATGTTATCAAAATTCAAACAAGCATATGTGGCATTATAATTTTTTGCTGTCTGCTGCCAGAAATTATACTTAATAATTCCCGGAGTATTGAAGCCTACACCAATTTCAAGATACAGATTTTTGAGATTTTGATGCCTTCTTACAAATTCACTGTAACGCTCAGCAGCCTCGTGCCAGCCCTCATCTTCGACGAATTTATTATCAGCACGAAGATTCATTTCCATAGGCGCACCGCAGTTAGGACAATGTGGAACAAGCTGAGACGGAATTTTAAAATCTTTCTGTTGTTCGAGCATTTCCTTAACTATTTCTTCGTTATCATATGTAATCTGCTTGCAAGGCTTTGAACATTGAAAAAGCCCATAATCGCCCTGGGTGTAGAACAATCTTTTCTTATCAAAGCCTGCCCTTTGGAAACAATGGTCAACGTTTGTAGTTATAACAAAATAATCCTTATCTTCAACAAGCTTCAAAAGATTTTTATATGTATCCTTAGGAATAGGCGCATATCTGTTTGCGAAAATATTTCTTGCCCAGAACGCCCATTTTTCTTCTTCGGTATCATACGGATAGAATCCACCCGAATACATATCGTCAAAGCCATACTTTTGCTTATAGTTTGGGAAATTTTTTTCAAACCTCTCGCCCGAATAAGTATATCCTGCCGCTGTCGAAAGCCCAGCACCTGCGCCGATAAAAACAGCATCTGATTCATCTATTGCTTTTTTTAACTTTTTATAACTTTTTAATTTCTTCCATATGGGCTCCTTTCAAAATAATTTAACCTAATCTTATTATAGCACCGCATGGGCAATTTTCAAAACAATTACCGCAAACCTAATGATTTAATGTTATCATACCGATAAAATCAAAAAAAGTACGCACTTTTTTATTACATAGTTACTTTTTTGTTACCATATTTAAAAATTTAGAATTTTGTAATTAGAGTGCAACATAATAGCATTTTGAAATGTTTTATATATAGAAAAAAGATAAAAAATCTTTAAGGGAGGTAAATTTTATGATAAAAAATGCAAGAAAGATTTTAGCAATCATAATTTGTGCAATGATTTTTATAATGTTTGGCGGCTGCTCTACGCAGGATACGCAGAAAACCGTATCTACGGCAGAACCTGTGGTTACGCAGGATAATGCTTCAATCGCAACTGTTGAACCTACTGATTCTCCATCCCCCTATGTGCAGGCTATTCATGTACGCTCCAATTCAAATGACGAAGCTGAGAACTTTGAGTTTACCTGCAATTATGATATTAACGATGATGGAAACGAGGAGGAAATAAAGCTCATGGTCGAACATTACAACGAGCCAACGCTTGTTGTGGGTGATGCAAGTGTCAAGTTCAGCGAACATATGCTTGCCTCATATGATTGTGGAAGCAGTTTTATGATATCTAATGTAAATGACGGCAAACTCATATATTTCGTATCGGTCGGAGGGCATAACAGAGGCTATGATACACATTGTGCGTACTACGAAAACGGAAAGCTGTACGAGGTACGCTTCCCCGAATGGCTGTTCTTTACCGAAGACAAAGAGGCTCCGTTCGTTGGAACTTGGACAGGCGATAACACATTCGACATTAAATGCCTGTATGACAATTCAATCAAACACGCAACCTTAGATACGGATAAAATAGACGGATTTGAGCCTTCATGGAGAGAGCTCGGATTCGGTGCAGTACTTGATAACTCTGACGGTGGACCTAAAGTAATTGACGACACTGTTTATGTGACATATGAATTGACAATAGATGAATATCTCTACACTTATGCTTACGCTGATTGCACATTTAAATTTGATAAGGATAATATGAGCATGACATTAGTCAGTGCGAACTATTCCGCCATGAATTACAATTTAGATGGAATTATGTTTCAGGATTGATTTCCGCTAACAGATAACGGAGATAAACGCCCTCAATTCGGGGCGTTTTTTGCTTGTAAAAAAATGAATGTTATATTATAATTTGAATATAACATTCATTTTAGGAGGTTAGATATGGTAACAAGGGAAGAACTGCCAGAATGCCCCGTAGCAACGACAGTACAGCTTATAGGGAGCAAATGGAAGCTGCTCATATTGAGGAATTTACTTGAAAGACCGTGGCGATTTAACGAACTAAAAAAATCGCTTGACGGAATAAGCCAGAAAGTTCTTACAGATTCACTTCGTTCTATGGAAGAAGACGGATTGATAACAAGGACAGTATATGCACAAGTTCCGCCCCGTGTAGAATATGCTTTGAGCGAGCTGGGCGAACAAATGCGGCCTATACTCGATGCGATGCAATTGTTTGGAGATAATTACAAGGAGTTTATAAAGGAAAATAATTAATGAAAGAAAGGCAGGCAATTGTTTATCTGTATAGGCAAAGGCAACAAGGAGTGGAATGAGTCAGCTCCGCATGGCGCAGGCAGAATTATGAGCAGGCACATAGCACTTTCAACGCTTTCAATGACGGAATATAGGCAGCAAATGCAGGGAATATTCACAACTTGCGTAAATAAACAGACGCTCGATGAATCGCCAATGGCATATAAAAATATGTCGGATATAATAAACGCAATAGAACCAACAGTCGATATTATAAAGGTTATAAAGCCTGTATATAACTTCAAAGCCTCGTAAAAAAGGGAGAAGCTGATTGTATCAATGAAGATATGAATAACTATGTTTATAAACTCAATGATATTATGCTTAAATATATATTTTAAAAAGCTTTACTTTAATCTGTTTTTGTTGTATAATCATATAGAAAATGAATATAAAAATGCAAAGGTGAAATATGAAGAAAATACTCATTTCATTATTGGCGCTGATAATGACTGCATCTGCTGTTTCACTACCACAGAATACAAAAGCAATTAAAAGAAGCCTCGCAGATGTTGATAACAATGGTAAAATAGATACACATGATGCAACTATTATACTTCGCCATGTAGCTGAACTCGATATGCTCAGCGAAAACGATATGAAATTTGCTGATGCAAACCAAGACGGAATGGTCGATTCAGCAGATGCAACACAAGTTTTAAGATTTGTTGTAGATTTTGTTGAATATGTTGAAATGCCTGAAGACCCCAAGCCTACCCCTGACCCCGACCCGGAACCACAACGCATAGAAGCTAAGCGCATAAAAATGGTCGCAAGCGAAATTGGAATAAATAAGGGCGACAGCATACAAATTTTAACAGTCGTTACGCCTGAAAATACAACCGACAAAATAACATACGAAAGCTCCGATGAATCGGTTGCAACAGTAGATAAAAACGGTTGCGTTAAAGCATTAAAATGCGGTTATACAATGATAAGGGCATGGATAAATAACAGGGTTGCAAGGTGCAAAGTAACCGTTACTCCAAGGTCTGATATAAGGTTTGCAGCTAAATATATGCCGTTTAATAATACGGAGTTTTTGCTCGGTCAGGTTTACTCGTTTGATGGGAAAATAATGGCTGAAAAACCGCTTCGTGATGTCACGTTGACAATATACAATACGGATTTGAATGAGGTTGAAATATCAAAAACTGTAACGTTTGAAGAATCTGATAAAGTTATGACTTATAACACAAAGGGCAAAGACTCTATCGACTCGCTCGTTAA
>CADBRR010000103.1 GCA_902797145.1 uncultured Eubacteriales bacterium
GTTATGTTAGGTTCGCTTGCAACTGGTATTGCGCTGTATGTTGGCGGTAATGCGACGATAAATGAAGTTATAGGATTCGGAACATTATCGGCATTTATAAGCTATACTACTCAGTTTTTTGAACCAGTTCAGCAGATAGCTTCAATACTTGCACAGTTTCAAAGTGCGCAGGCAAGTGCAGAAAGGCTAATTACTCTACTTGACACGCCGCTTGAGATTAAAGACAGTGATGAAGTAGTTGAAAAATATGGCGATAATTTTAATCCTAAAACGGAAAACTTCCCACCAATTTATGGTGACATCGAATTTAAAGATGTATCATTTTCTTATACGAATGGTGAAAAGGTGCTTGAAAACTTCAATTTAAAAGTTAAAGCAGGTCAGACAATTGCCCTTGTCGGTGAAACAGGAGCGGGTAAAAGTACAATCGTAAATCTTGTTTGTAGATTTTACGAACCAACAAGCGGACAAGTTCTTATTGATGGTGTTGATTATCGTAAAAGAAGTCAGTTGTGGCTTGAAAGAAGTTTAGGTTATGTTTTGCAACAACCGCACTTGTTTTCAGGAACGATTCGTGATAATATTGCATATGGAAACAAAAATGCGACTGATGAGCAGATAAAGAATGCCGCAAAGCTCGTCCATGCAGAAGAATTTATTTTAAAACAAGAATCAGGCTACGATACACAAGTTGGCGAAGGCGGTGTAAGGCTCTCTACTGGTGAGAAACAGTTAATCTCTTTTGCAAGAGTCATACTTGCTGACCCTAAAATTTTTGTGCTTGACGAGGCGACATCATCTATTGATACTGAAACCGAGTCGCTTATTCAAAATGCAATAAATGAAATACTAAAAAATAGAACAAGTTTTATTATTGCACATAGACTTTCTACAATAAGAAATGCTGATAGAATACTCGTTATCAAGGGTGGAAAAATTGTTGAAAGCGGAAATCATAATGAACTGATAAAGCAAAAAGGTTATTATTATAAGCTTTATACTACTCAGTTCAGAGAAGAATCGTCAAAAGAACTGCTCAAAAAACAAGAAAAATAAGGAATAATGTAATATGGAATTACCAGTTGATTTCTTGAACAGAATGAAATTACAGCTTCAAGACGATTTTGAAAATTATCTTGAAGCTATGAATAAAAAGCCTGCAAGAGGGCTGAGAATTAATACTCTAAAAATAAGCGTTGATGATTTCCTCAATATTTCGCCATGGAAACTTGAAAAGACAGGAATAATTGACGATGGTTATATTTTAGTTGAAGAAAATGATAGCATAGGTGGTATCGGTAATCATCCATACCACCTTGCAGGTCTTTTTTATATGCAGGAACCGTCTGCAATGAGCGCAGTTGCCGCACTAAATATTGAACCGGGAATGAAAATACTTGATTTATGCGCAGCACCAGGTGGAAAATCTGGTGCAATAGCTTCAAGGCTTAGAGGAAAGGGTTTGCTTGTTTCAAATGAAATAGTCCCCAATAGAGCTAAAACGTTATCATTTACACTTGAAAGACTTGGAGTTACTAATGCGGTTGTAACGTGCGCAAGGCCCGATGTACTTGCAGATAAGTTTGAAAACTATTTTGATGCTGTTCTTGTTGATGCTCCATGTTCGGGCGAAGGAATGTTTAGAAAAGATAATGATGCCATCGTTGAATGGTCGCTTGAACATACATATTCATGTGCATCAAGGCAAAGTGCAATCCTTGAAAGCGCAAAGAAAATGTTAAAACCCGGAGGAACACTCGTTTATTCAACCTGTACTTTTTCTCAGGTTGAAAACGAATCGGTTATTGATAAATTTATTGATGAAAATCCTGAATATTCGCTTGATTATTATAAAAGACTTTATCCGCATACATCATGTGGCGAAGGTCATTTTGTCGCAAGGCTTACAAAAGCAGAAAACGATATAGTGCATAACTCTGTTATTGAAAAGTTTGATTTAAAAGAATGTAAAGATAAATCATATCTTGAATTTCTTGACAGAACATTTGATATATTGCCTTCAGGGAAAAGTGTTTTGTTAAATGACGGAAGAATTATCATTATTCCAAATGATATGATAAGCATTCCTAAAGGCATTAAAATCATATCAATGGGAGTTCTTGCAGGAAATATAATAAAAGGTCGATTTGAACCTGAGCACAGCCTTTTTATGGCAGCAAATGGAGCAAGGTATAAAAATATGCTCTCATATAATTATAAAGATAAAAAATTAATGCAATTCCTTGTAGGCAATGCAATTGAAGAGGATTACCCCAAAGGCTTTTTACCTGTTTGCGTTGATGGTTTCCCGATAGGATTCGGCAAATCTGTTGATGGATTGATAAAAAATCACATTCCAAAGGGAATAAGATTGCTAAAAGTGTAGATTATTTTAAAAATTAATGTTAAAATATATAGGATATATTATTCGGAGGCAGAAGTTTGGTTATTCTTGGAATTGATCCGGGATATGCAATTTTGGGTTATGGAGTTGTTAATGTAAACAATAATAAACTAAAAGTTATTGATTATGGAGTTATAGAAACAAAGCCTGATATAAGATTTCCCGAAAGACTTGATAAATTATATATTGGAACTAAACAATTGATTGAAGAGTTTAAACCTGACCATGTTGCTTTTGAAGAGTTGTTCTTTGCAAGGAATGTAACAACAGCTATTCAAGTAGGTGCAGGACGGGGAGTTTCAATACTTGCAGCTCAGCAAATGGGTTTACCTCTTTATGAGTATACCCCAATGCAGATAAAACAGTCTGTATGCGGTAATGGCCATGCTGAGAAAATGCAAATTCAACAAATGGTAAAGATGCTACTAAATCTTAAATCAATACCAAAACCCGATGATGCTGCCGATGCGCTTGGCGTTGCAATATGCCATGCAAATACATTAGGACCATCGCTTGAAGAGTATAGAATAAAATAATAAAAAGGATTAAATAAGTATGTACGCTTACATAAAAGGAATTGTTGACGAAATAAATATAAACAGCGTAGTTATTGAAGCAAATGGTGTAGGGTATGAATTGCTTTGTAGCTCAAACACAATCAAAAAGCTTTCGGTTGGCTCGGTTGCAAAACTTGTTACATATCTTCATATAACGCAGGATGGCATAGCACTTTATGGCTTTGTAGATAAAAATGAGCGTATGCTGTTTAAACTGCTTATAGGGGTAACAAGAGTAGGTCCAAAGCTTGCGCTGGCTGTATTGTCAAATATGACTGTAAGTGAGATAACGTATTCTATTATGACGCAAAATGATTCTATGCTGTCAAAAGTTCCTGGTATGGGGAAAAAAACTGCTGCAAGGGTTTTACTTGAGCTTAAAGAGAGTATAGGTAAAACAGGTCTTGAAAGCGTAAGCGAAAGTATCATGATAGGATATGATAATGATAATAATCGTAGTGCAGATTATGATATAAGGCTTGAAGCGACTCAGGCACTTATTGCGCTTGGATATGATGGGAATTCAGCATCAAAGGCCGTTCAAAGAGTTAAAGAAGCAAATAGCATTCAGGATCTTATAAAGAAAGCTTTATCAGAGATAACGAGGTGAGTTTATTATGGATAATGAAAGGCTTATTTCATCATCTATGATGAGTGGCGAAGAACAGATAGAATATAGTTTAAGACCTAAATATCTCAATGAATATATTGGGCAGCATAATGTCAAGGAGCATATGCATATTTATATTCAAGCAGCAAAGCATAGGGGTGAGCCGCTTGATCATGCTCTGCTATATGGTCCTCCAGGGCTTGGTAAAACAACACTTGCGGCGATTATTGCTAATGAGATGGGTGGTAATTTGCAGATAACTTCGGGCCCTACGATAAGTCATGCAGGCGATTTGGCAGCAATACTTACAAAGCTTGAGGAGGGTGATGTGCTATTTATTGATGAGATACATAGATTGAATGCGAGCGTTGAGGAAATCCTTTATTCTGCGATGGAAGATTTTGCGCTGGATATAATTATCGGAAAAGGTCCTGCTGCTAAATCTATAAGAATTGACTTGCCTAAGTTTACTTTGATAGGAGCAACAACAAGAATGGGGTTGCTTACATCACCACTTCGTGATAGGTTTGGTATTAAGGAACGACTTGAACTATATACCCCGGAAGATTTAAAAAATATAATTGTTAGAAGTGCAGACATTTTAAATGTAGAAATAGATGAAGAAGGTGCGCTCGAAATAGCTTCAAGATCAAGAGGGACTCCGAGAATAGCTAATAGGTTGTTAAAACGTGTAAGGGATTATGCACAAGTAATAGGAAATGGAAGAATAGACTTGAAAAATGCGATGGATGCACTTGATATGCTTTCTATTGATGAACTTGGACTTGACGATATTGATAGGAAAATGCTAAATACTATGATTGTTAAGTTTGGAGGTAGACCTGTTGGACTTGAAACTATTGCTGCGGCTACAGGCGAGGATGCGTCAACAATAGAAGATGTTTATGAACCATATCTTTTACAGTTAGGCTTTATTGCAAGAACACCTCGTGGACGAGTAGTTATGAATGAGGGATATTCTCATATGGGCTATGCTCCACCTGTAAATGAACAAAACCAGTAGGGGGAAATAAACTATGTTCGGTAAGAAAAAAAGAGAATACGAGGCGAGAATTGCTGCACTCATAAATGAAAATGATGCAATGAGGGCTAGAATAACGGAGCAAGGTAATCACATAAATGGACTTATACAAAATGTGAATGCGCTTGAAAGTAAAAATAATGAGCTTTCAAAGACCGTTGATGACTATAAAAACAGAGAAAATGCAATAACTCAGACACTACTTGAAGCAAAGTCAGTTGCAGAGAAGATTGTAAATGAGGCGAATAATAAAGCAAACGCAATAATTGCAGATGCAGAAAAAACGCTCAAAAATGCAAAGAACAATGCAGAAAATATAGAAAATGATGCTGCAGTACAAGCAGATAAGCTTATATACGATGCAAAAGAAAAGTCAGATGCAATAATAATAGATGCGAAGAATATTTCAAAACGCAGAATAAATCAAGTTGAAGCATCAGCAGAAGAATATCAGGCAAGGCTTGATATGTTAAAAGGTCAGCTTGCTGAAATAGCTAATACAACGCAGCAACAGATTTCGGGTCTTCTTGGTTTTGTCAGGGAAATTGATCCTAATCAGTTTGATGGTAAAGAAATCAAAGATGAATGCGATGTTATGACGCAGATAAGCGATGAAACGGTTAAGGATTTACCAGAAAGCTATGATAACCCGAATGAACTTATGCAGAGCATTTATGCGTTGCAACACAGAAATGTTGCCGCAACTGAAAGAAATGTTCAGCGTCCATCAGACAAAAATGTTCATGCGAAGAATATCGGTAAGCAAATATTGAAGAATGATGATAAATCAACTTCAAAATTGTCAAGAAGTGATGATCTTGAAGCGGTACTTGCAGAGCTTATGGCAATAAATAATAGTACAGATACAAAAAAATAAATTATTATATAACAGTATTCAGGAGGCTTATATGGCTAAAAACAAAGAAGAATTTGTAAATCAGATAGCATCAAGGACTGAAAACTTCCCTCAGTGGTATACTGATGTAATTCTGAAAACAGATATGGTTGACTACTCGGATGTAAGAGGCTGTATGGTTATCAAGCCCTACGGTTATGGCGTTTGGGAACTCATACAGAAGGAACTTGATTCAAGATTTAAGGCAACAGGACACAAAAATGCTTATTTTCCGCTTTTTATTCCCGAAAGCTTGCTAAAAAAGGAAGCTGAACACGTAGAAGGATTTGCTCCTGAAGTAGCATGGGTAACTCATGGCGGAAATGAAGAGTTGACAGAAAGGCTTTGTGTTCGCCCGACAAGTGAAACAATTATTTGTTCAATGTATTCAAAGTGGGTTCATTCATATAGAGATTTGCCGGTTCTTATAAACCAGTGGGCAAATGTTGTACGTTGGGAAAAGACAACAAGACCTTTCCTCCGTACAATGGAGTTTTTGTGGCAGGAAGGTCATACTGCTCATGCAACTGCTGAAGAAGCGCAGGAAGAAACAATGAAGATGCTTGGCGTATATAAAGAATTTGCTGAAAATGTACTTGCAATCCCTGTTGTTACTGGCAGAAAGAGTGAAAAAGAAAAATTTGCCGGCGCACACGCTACATATACAATGGAAGCGCTTATGCAGGATGGTAAGGCATTGCAGATGGGTACATCACATAACCTCGGCGATCATTTTGCAAAGGCATATGATATTAAATACCTTAGCAAAGAAGGAAAGCTTGAATATTGTTATACAACATCATGGGGTACAACAACAAGAATGATAGGTGCTGTAATTATGGTTCATGGCGATGATAGAGGACTCGTATTACCGCCGAAGGTTGCACCTATTCAGGTAAGAATTATTCCTGTTGCTATGCACAAAGAAGGGGTTCTTGACAAGGCATATGAACTTAAAAATCAGCTTGAAGAAGCAGGTTTGAGAGTTGATATTGATGCATCTGAACAGTCAGCAGGTTGGAAGTTCAATGAGTGTGAAATGAAGGGTATTCCTGTAAGACTTGAAGTTGGTCCTAAGGATATTGAAAACAATCAGGTGGTTCTTGTAAGACGTGATGGCCATGAAAAAGTCTTTGCTTCTATGGATGGCCTTGCAGATACAATCAAGAATATGCTTGAAGAATATCATAAACATTTGCTTAATAAAGCACTTGAAATGCGTGAAGCACATACAACAGACGCACTCACAATGGAAGAACTTGCAGAGGGTGTAAACCATGGATTCGTTCGTGCAATGTGGTGCGGTGAGCGTGAATGCGAAGATGCAATCAAGGAAGAAACAGGCGGTGCCACAACTCGTTGTATGCCGTTTGAACAGAAAGAACTTAGCCATGTTTGTGTTCATTGTGGAAAGCCCGCAAAACAGATGATGTACTTTGGTAAGGCTTATTAAAATAAAACAATAGTCTAAATCAAAAAGCTCCTGAAACGATTCATTCAGGAGCTTATTTTAAAGTTTGTAGAGATCTAATCTACGTGCAGTTTTAATTGGAATTGATGAACGCATAATATCCAATTCTTCGATGGGAATATCGAATACACCAACAGTTTCTTCTTCGCCAAGATCTGCAATTACTTTTCCATCGGGCGAAACGAGCATTGAATGACCATACGAACTTTCGCTTGTTGCAGGAGCAACTGCGGCAACAAAAAGTTGATTATCAAGCGCTCTTGCTCGCAATAACAATTCCCAATGGCGTGGACCTGTCGCCCTTGCAAATGCAGCAGGCAATACCATAAGGTCACAACCCTCGTTCATAATCATTCTTGCCCATTCAGGGAACCTTATGTCGAAGCATATCGCTATCCCGGTTCGGATTGGCTCATTGATAATAAGTGGAGTATTGTTTCCCTTAGTTATTGTATCCGATTCACAAAATCTATATCCAGGCAAATCTACATCAAATAAATGCGCTTTGCGATATTTCCCGATAAAGCTTCCGCTTTTTGAAAAAGCCATAGATGTATTATAAATATGATTTCCATCTTTTTCAGGAATCGAACCGCCTATTATTGTCATAGAAAGTTCTTTTGCAGCATCTGAAAGCATTTTAAAACAGCTACCACCTTCACAAGGCTCACTTGCTGGACCAAATAATTCGTTCTTGTACTTTATACAGAACATTTCGGGTAAAATCGCAAGTTCTGCCTCTTGTGATTTTGCCGTTTCAAGCATTTTTTTTGCACGCAAAAGATTATCTGTTTTATTTTCAGTTGCTGCAAGCTGACATAATGCAATTTTCATATTAGTCAATTATATATGGCTTAAGGAATTCAGGAACAGATTCGCCGTTGCAGTTTATGCTAATAACAAGATTAACCTTTGACTTGTCCGAGAACGAAACTATATCTCCAAAGAAATCCTTGAGTTCATCAAGAGGATGATTGATTATTTTAAGGAACCCATCAATGAATATTGTTTCCAAATCGAAATCCTGAGCAGCGATTCCTGAGATGAATCCGAAGAACTTTTTCGGACCATCAATCTGATAATCAGATGCATCGAGGAACTTAATTCCACGCTTAATATCAAACATATATTTGTTATCATTATCAATAAAAACGAGATTCCCGTTTGCACTTTCGAGTGAATTATTTGCAAGTTCAATAATTTTCTTTGTCTTGCCAGCACCTTTTTCTCCAATTATTACTTTTACCATATGTTTTACCTCCATTTTATTAACCGCAATTTGCGGTATAATTATTTGAATTTTATGATATTTCTTTTTTCGTACTTATATTATACATTGAAAAATCAATTTCTTCAATGTTAAATAATGAAAGTATTTCAAAATTTTTAATTTAACCTATTGCTTCAACATATCCAGTGAAATTTACCGTGTTTCCTTCTTCATCTGTGCCAACGCAAGTAAATACCCAAACAGGCAAGTAATTTCCCATTGATGCATCAGCCATATAGCACAAAGTACAAGAAGATATTTTAGCAGAAGTAATCCCTTTAAATAATGTGTATGCGCCGTTTCCTGAAATGAATTTTGAATACGCTTCATACTGGCTTATTATTTTAACATCGGCAAGCTTTTTTATATAACAATCGCTTTTCCTAATTTTAGTTATTGTTTTATTGCCACGTATGCTTATAACAATGCCGTTTGAATTCCTTATAGGACTGCTATCTATCATTGTTGAATAATATAAATCATATCCAATAATTGTTTCATCGTTATATATAGGCGTTGATTCGTCCATATTTCCAAGCTCGATTCCAAGACCTTTGTTCGAGAAAAGGTTTTTGATATAAATTTCATATTCATTTAAATCCACCGAGTATGAATCATCGGATTCTATTGGATTTTTATTAATTAACTCATATGTCCAACCACCGTCAGCACTTATGTTTAACGTTGAGTTGTTATCAACAATAGATTTATTATCTTCGTTTTTTACTACAGTATCAGATTCGATCCCAAGCGCATGAGCAATTGTTATAATTCTTGAATCATTCATATCAAGGTCAGGACAATATACTTGAGCCTCTCCACTTTCTTTGTCAGGAATAAACTCTGCTTCTATATTTGAGGGCAGAGGAATGCTGCTTTTAAAGAAATGTATCTCACCATATGAACTGCTGAGTTCTTTGCTGTCAAATATTAATAACAGCGCAACAAGCATATAAAACCCAATAAAAATATATAAGCCGGTAAGTGCTTGTTTCCTTTTATACTTAAAAAAATGCTTTGAAAAACTCTTGTTTTTAACAAGATACGAGATATATGCATACAGGCATAAACCAAGCATCATTCCAAGACCAGCATATATATATTCATCGGTAATAAAAGCTTTGCCGTTAATAATAAATAGCGGAATATCATATATTAATGCAGTAATAGTTCCGTAAATGAATGCAAATTGGAAGGACATTCCACGAAAAACATTTTTTATAAGCAATCCTGCTACTAAATATGGTACAAGGTATATAAGCAAGTCATCAACAATGCTCATATATCCATATTCAGACAATCTGAATAATTTATAAAACGGAACAAGTGCAGTTACAGTTGAAGAACCAACGGTAGATTTAATTATTGCTGCAAAGCATATTATAGCGAAAAACAAAATAATATATATATAGCGTGAAAGATTCTTCACATCTGAGTTTTTTTTCAAGTGTGATAGCCTTAATAAGCATTGAATCACAACTAAAGATAAAGAAATAAAAATTGCCACAATTTACCTCCAATAAAAAAATTGTAATTAATTTATATAATAACACTTGAAATTATGTTTCGTAAAGAGTAATATTAAATTATTCAAAAATAAATTATGGAGGTAATGGAATATGTGGAAGGAATTCAAACAGATGATTTTCAGGGGAAATATTCTTGACATGGCAGTTGGTGTTATGATTGGTGCTGCATTCGGCAATATCGTATCATCGCTCGTTAATGATATTTTTATGCCTATAATCAACTCAATCACAGGAAAAGTTAATGTTTCAGCTATGTCTGTTACAATCGGCGAAGCTACACTTACGTACGGTGCATTTATTCAGGCAATAATTGACTTCTTACTTATGGCAATCTGCGTTTTCATCTTCGTAAAGATTGCAAATACAGTACGCAAAAATCTTGAAAAGCCTGCTAAAGTTGAAGAAGAAAAGCCCAAGCGTGTATGTCCTTATTGTAAGTCAGAAATTGCTGATGATGCAACAAGGTGTCCGCACTGCACATCACAGCTCAGTAATTAATTGTGATAGAAAATTTTAAAGAAGATCATGGGCATGATGTGTTCGTGATCTTTATTATTCTATTTTAGTTATCTATATTGTATAGAAAGGGAGATATGGGCGTTGCCCATGCGTTGGTATTTAGTTATGAAAAAAATATTGGCTGTTATATATAATAAAGACATTGAAAATGATATGAACTCATCGAAAAACATAGCTTTGCAACAAATATTTGGCAAGAATATGATTGACTATTCTATAAAAGCGGCAGCTACTTTTACTGAAGATATCGTTATTTTTACAGATGATGAAGATGTAATAAATTCATATGAAAGTAGGAATGAACTCATATCATCGGTTGATGAAATTAAAACACGAATAAAAAAATTTGATATTGTTGTATTTATTTATCCCAATATTCCTATGATAAAAGGATATCACATTCAGCACATAATAAAAATGATGGAACAAAATAATCTTGATATGCTTTATGCAAAAGATGCTGTATATTGCATAAAGTCAAAAATAGCGGCTAATTATATAAACAACAGTCTGTTTGATGATTTTACAAATAATATAACGAAGAATATGATAGCTGATATTGATGTAATGAGAATTGTTGATAGAAAGCAACTTTCTCAGTGTTATAAAATTATTCAAAAGCAGATAAATAATCAGCATATGGAAAATGGCGTTACTTTAATTGACCCAGAAAACACATATATTGATTACGATGTAACTATAGGCATGGATAGCGTTATATATCCCGGAGTAATTTTATCAGGAAACACGAGTGTTGGCGAAAATGTTACGCTTTATCCTGGATGTAGAATAAAAAATACAATAATAGGTGATAATTGCGTTTTGCAGGCAGTAGTATCAAACGATGCACAGATTGGCAACGATATAACAATTGGACCATTTGTTAATATTAGACCAAATACAAAGATAATGAATGGCTGTAAAATAGGAGACTTTGTAGAAATTAAAAATTCAACTATTGATGAAGGCACGAAAGTTCCGCATCTTACATATGTTGGTGATGCTGATGTAGGTAAAAAAGTTAATATAGGTTGTGGTACTGTATTTGTAAACTATGATGGTTACAGAAAGCATAGAACAACAGTTGGGGATAATGTGTTTATCGGCTGCAATACAAACCTTGTAGCACCAGTATGCGTAGAAAATGATACATATACTGCAGCAGGTTCAACAATTACTGATGATGTTAAGCAGGGTTCTATTGCGATTGCAAGGGCAAGACAGGTCAATAAAGAAGGCTGGGTTGAAAAATATCGCAAGAAAAATGAAAAATAATTTTAATATCACTTGATAATATTTGTTAAATGTGGTATAAATGAAAAGGTAAAACAATTTAATTAAGGAGAATTTATTATGAGCCTTTATTCAACATGGCAGAATATAGCAAATCAGCATTATGATCAGGAATCTCTTAATAGCTTCTGGGAAACATACTTTAACCATGAAACGGAAAACTATAAGAAGATTCTTGCAAACCACGAACATAAGTACCATGGTACCGTTGCAGAAATCGCTGCAGAGTTTGGAATGGATAATGTAACCTTCTTGGGATTCCTCGATGGAATAAACACAAGTCTTGTAGAAGAATTTGATCTTGACAAGCTTGAAGAAAATACAGAGATAACCCTTGACATTGATTATGAAAAGCTTTATTACAATATGCACGTATGTAAGGCAGATTGGCTTTATAATCTTAAAGAATGGGATGGTGTTCTTTCAGTAGAAAAACGTGATGAGCTTACAAAGAAATATCGTTCAGCAAGAGTATTCATTAACCACGAAAAAGTTGGTAGAAACGATCCGTGCCCCTGCGGTAGCGGTAAAAAGTATAAGAATTGTTGTGGTGCAAAGAAATAAAACTAAAAATATAATTTTTACCTTGAGGGCTAATTCCTTCAAGGTTTTTGTTTTTATAACTTATTTTTGATTGATAAATTACATCTTGGTATGTTATAATAAAATGTGTTGGTATGCGGAATTTATTGAAAACAAGTATAAGACACAATAAAATATGTTTATGCTTCAGATAAATGAAAGGATAATTATTGTTATGGATTTATCAATTTTGAATAAAGAACAGTATCAAGCAGTGGAAACAGTAAATGGACCGTTGCTTGTTCTTGCTGGTGCAGGTTCGGGAAAAACGAGGGTTCTTACATATAGAATAGCAAATCTTATTGAAAAATATTCTGTTGCACCATGGCATATACTTGCGCTTACATTTACTAATAAGGCTGCAAAGGAAATGCGTGAAAGAACGGAACAGTTGCTCGATGGCGTTGATGCAAGGGACTTGTGGGTTATGACTTTCCATTCTTTTTGTGTTCGTGTACTCAGAATGGACATTGAAAATATTGGTTATGATCGTAATTTCACGATTTATGATGATGACGATCAGATAAATCTTATTAATACAATAATGAAAAAACTTGAGGTATCTGATGAACAATATACAAAGCGATTGCTTAAAAACATAATAAGCGATGCAAAAAATAAAGCTGTAGACGTTGTCGAATATCTTATTTCTACTCAGGATAATGCAGAAGATGTAATTATTCCCGTATACAAAGAGTATGAGAAAGCATTAAAAGATGCAAATGCACTTGATTTTGATGATTTGATACTTAAAACATTAAAACTTTTTGAATCTAACCAAACGATACTTGAAAAGTATAGAAATAAGTTTCGTTATGTTCTCGTTGATGAATATCAGGATACAAATGGTGTGCAGTATAATCTTTTGAAATTACTTTGTATGGAACATAAAAATATTTGCGTTGTAGGTGATGATGACCAAAGCATATATGGTTGGCGTGGAGCGGATATAAACAATATTCATAGCTTTGAAAAGGATTTCAAAGGCGCTAAAGTTATAAGACTTGAACAAAACTATCGATCTACAAATATCATTCTTGATGCTGCAAACAATGTTATAGATAATAATATTAAAAGGATGAAAAAGCATCTTTGGACAGCTAAAAAAGGCGGAGAAAAGATAACGTTATATACTGCATCAAGCGAGCATGGTGAGGCAAAATTTATTTGCGATAAAATAAGCAATATGCATCGTGAGGGGCGTAGTTATAATGACTTTGCAATTATCTATAGAGCAAATGCGCAGAGCAGAAAAATAGAAACGATGCTTTCACAATATGGTATACCGCATAATGTTTATGGTGGAACAAGGTTCTATGATCGTAAAGAAATAAGGGATATAATTGCGTATTTACGAATACTAAATAATCCAGCTGATGATATGGCGCTGAGAAGAATTATAAATGTTCCCAAACGTGCAATTGGCGATACTGCATTAAAGCAACTTTCTGATATTGCTGAAAAAAATAATGAACCTCTGCTTATGGCAGCGATGAATTGCGAAGAGTTGCCGCTAACAACAAGAAAAAAAATATCTTCATTTGCAGATATGATTGCACTTTTTATTGCGGAAAAAGAAATTATGAAGTTATCGGAGTTTGTAAGCCACCTTATAGAAACTATTGAGTACGAAAAATATCTGCTTAATGAGGATAAAAAAGGTGAGTTTGAGTCAAGAATGGAAAATATTCACGAACTCATCGGCAATATAAAGGAAGTAGAAAGAGATGTTCAGGAAGGCGAGGATGCGCTTGCATTGTTTCTTGAAAATGTAGCGCTTGTTTCAGATACTGATTCACTCGATCAAAATTCGGGTTGTGTTTCGCTTATGACATTGCATAGTGCAAAAGGACTTGAATTTCCTGTCGTATTTATAGCGGGCATGGAAGAAACGATTTTTCCATCATCAAAGTCTATTATGGAAAGTAATAATGATGTTGAAGAAGAAAGGCGACTTTGTTATGTTGGAATAACTAGGGCGAAAGAAAAATTGTTTCTTACAAACGCAAAGGAAAGGGCATTGTTCGGAAATATCAGGGAAAACCCACCTTCAAGATTCATTGATGAAATACCTGAAAACCTTATAGAAGAAGAAAAGAATGAAATCAACGTTGAATCTATAAAGGAAGTTGAAGAACATATTTTTAGACATGAAGTTCAGGGCGCATATACGGGATTTGGAGTAAGTGAACATAAAAAGCCAACACCTGTTAGAAATACTCCGACAAATAAGAGCTTTACAATAGGTGAAAGAGTAAATCACGCAAAGTTTGGAGATGGTAATGTTCTTGAAATTGAAGGAAGCGGAAATAATATGATGGTCACGATTGATTTTGATAACTTTGGAACAAAGCGATTTGCGGCAGCATATGCTCCGATAAAGTCAATCAAAGAATAATGCAATAGGAGTTATACTATGGAAGAGCGAATGAAAGATCTGGTTGAAAAGCTTAATGAACTTGCATATAACTATTATGTTCTCGATAATCCGACAGTAAGTGATAAAGAATACGATGAGATGTTCGATGAACTTCTTGAACTTGAAAATAAAACAGGTATAATTCTTGACAATTCTCCTACGAAAAGGGTCGGCGGAGAACCGATAAAAGAGTTTGTGCCACATACGCATATTGCAAGATTGTGGAGCCTTGATAAAGTCAGAACATATGAAGCACTTAAAGAATGGGCAGATAGAGCAGAGAGAATAAGGCTTGAACATATACGTAATACAGGGGAGAATATTCCACCTATCGAGTATTCTCTTGAATATAAATTTGATGGTTTAACGATAAATTTGACTTATGATAACGGAAAACTCGTTCAGGCAGCATCAAGGGGAAATGGTGTAACAGGCGAAGGTATACTCGAACAAATTAAGACTATTCATTCAATACCATTGACAATAGACTTCAAGGGTAAAATGGAAGTTCAGGGCGAAGGATATATGCGCTTTTCCGTACTTGATAAGCTCAATAAAAAAGGAGAAGAACAGCTAAAAAATGCACGAAACGCAGCAGCAGGAGCACTTCGTAACCTTGACCCAATGGTTACTGCAAAGCGCAGACTCGATTGTTGCTGTTATAATGTCGGATATATTGAAGGTGAAAAATTAAGAAATATCAGGGAAATGGTAAATTTCTTGAGAAACAATAATTTACCGACAAGCGATTTTATTGAGTTTTATAAAAATATTGATGATGTTTCAAGGGCGATAGAACTTGCAGGCGAAAGAAGAGACAATCTTGATTTCCCGATTGATGGTATGGTTGTAAAAATTTCGGATTTCAGACTCAGAGAAATAATGGGAAATACCGAAAGATTTCCAAGATGGGCAATTGCTTTCAAATTTGCAGCAGAAGAAACTACTACTACTATAATTGATATAACATGGGAAGTTGGAAGGACAGGAAAACTTACGCCAAGAGCGCATGTAGAACCTGTTGAGCTTGCAGGCGCTACAATAAGGCACGCAACGTTGAATAATTTTGATGATATAGTCAGGAAAAAAGTTGGTATAGGAGCAAGAGTATTTTTGAGAAGAAGTAATGATGTAATCCCCGAAATACTCGGCAGTGTCGATGGCGAAGAAGGCATCCCTGTAGAGAAACCTAAAAAATGTCCCGCTTGCGGTGCTCATGTTGAAAATAGAGGTGTTAATATATACTGCACAAATTCGCTTTCGTGTAAACCACAGATAGTTGGTAGACTTTCACATTTTGCATCGAGAAACGCAATGGACATTGATACTTTTTCTGATAAAACAGCAGAACAGTTAATCGAAGCTTTGAACATTAATGATATTCCGTCAATTTATATGCTTGATAGAGAAAAGCTTATTTCTCTCGATAGATTTGGTGAAAAGAAAGCGGATAAATTACTCGATGCTATAGAGAAAAGCAAAGATTGTTCGCTCGGTGCTTTCCTGTTTGCAATAGGCATACCGAATGTTGGTGAAAAAACTGCTAAGGATATTGCAAAAAAGTTTAAAACGATTGAAAAAGTAAGAAGAGCAAGTTATGATGAACTTGTTTCTATAAACGATGTAGGCGATATAGTTGCAAGAAGTATTGTAGATTTTTTTGAAGATGAATCTATTGTAGCACAAATTGACAGATTATTACAGCTTGGCGTAAAACCACGTGAGGTAGAAAATAACAATGAAGGCAATATTTTGAGTGGAAAGACGATAGTTGTAACTGGCACGCTTGAAAAGATGGGAAGAAGTGAGATAGAAAAGCTTA
>CADBRR010000104.1 GCA_902797145.1 uncultured Eubacteriales bacterium
ACAATTTGAAAATGCCCAGTCGCCGATACTTGTAACGTTATCAGGTATAGTTATACTTGTAAGCCCCCTACAACCGTAAAATGCATCATGTCCAATACTTGTAACATTATCAGGAATAGTGATACTTGTAAGACCACTACAACCGGTAAATGCATTATGTCCGATACTTGTAATGCTATCAGGGATAATAACGCTTGTAAGGCTTATGCAATACAAAAATGTCTTATCCCTGATGCTTGTAACACCAGTCGGAATATTAATAGTTGTAAGACCTTTGCACTCATTAAATGCACCATTACCGATACTTGTAACGCTATCAGGAATAGTGATGCTTGTAAGACCACTACAACCGAAAAAAGCCTCATCACCGATACTTGTAACGCTATCAGGTATATTAATGCTCGTAAGGCCTTCACAACCATAAAAAGCCCTGTCATTAATGGTTATAATACTATTAGGAATGGTTACTTTAATGCTCTTGCAACCTATAAATGCCAGTGGTGAAATACTTGTAACATTATCCGGTATAACAACATCGGAAGATGCTCCGTTATATTTTAGAAGTTCGCCTGCCCTTATGACGAAATCAGCCGGATTTCCACCATAAAAATTTACGACATCTGCATTAATATTATTGGTAGTATTATAATTATTTGTTGCTTTTTCTACGATATAAGCCCGACCGCAAAATGGGCATATGGCTGCATCATTTGTGTTATCGACTTCGAGGTTTCCACCGCAGTTTGGACATTGTGCTTTTACGAGTGACATAAACTGATCTCCTTAACTTGAATATTTTACTTGAACAGAAATTTAAGTTATCTAATTTATTCTAACATTACAATGTACAAATTTCAACAATTAATTAAAATATGTTACTATATATAAATATCGACCGCATAAACTTCAATAATGTGTTAATATCTGAAAACATATGATATAATATTATATAAAGCGAGGGTAGCTTATGAAAGACAAGACATATATTTTTGAAAAGATGCCTGTTAAGCAGGCAGTTATAAATCAGATAGTTCCTGCTATTGCTAGCCAGATGATAGCGCTTATATACAACCTTGCGGACACATATTTTGTCGGGCTTTTAAACTCGCCCACAGAAACTGCGTCTGTAACAGTTGTTTATCCTATATTTGTTATGCTTATTGCGATTTCAAACCTTTTTGGAATTGGCGGAGCGAGTGCTGTATCGAGGGCATTGGGCAAAAAAGATACAGAAAAGGCAAAGAGCATTTCATCAATTTCGGTTTATATGAGCTTAATTTCAGGCATATTATTTTCAATATTATTCCTGATTTTGTCAAGACCTATTTTGACTTTATGCGGTGCGAGAGATGATGTAGTATTTAAAATTTCATCAGGCTATGCAAAATATATGGTGGTATACGGCGGAGTATTCACGATACTCAACAATGTACTTGCAAATCTTGTAAGAGCTGACGGCAGTGCACTTCACGCATCTATTGGTGTTTCGCTTGGCGGAATAATCAACATAATTCTTGACCCGTTATTTGTACTTCCTGAGTTATTAAATCTTGGTGCAGTCGGTGCAGGAATTGCAACAGGTATTTCAAACTTCTGCGCGGCTTTATATTTTGTAATACTTATTTGCATCAAAAAGGGAATAGTAAATTTTGATTTCAAGCGACTTAAAGACACAAAAAAGTATATTTCCGAGATATTGAAAATCGGATTCCCATCAGCGATACAGTACGCTTTAACAGTTGTAGCCATTGCAGCGCAATCAAGGTTTGTATCTAATTATGATACAGAAGCAATAGCTGCGCTTGGCATTGTAAAAAAATTAGACCAGCTTCCATTATATTTTTCTATCGGCGTTTCAAGCGGTTTACTTCCTTTGCTTGCATACAATCATGCATCGGGCGATATTGATAGGAGAAAGAAATCTTTTAAAACGGGACTTATTATATCGCTTGCATTCTCGATTATGTGTCTTGTGGTGTACGAGATATTTGCGCCTTATCTTATAGGATTATTTATTTCTGATACAAGAACAATATCATATGGTGCAATGTTTTTGCGAATTATGGTTACTGCAATGCCAATGATGAGTGTATGTTATCCAATGATAATTCAATTTCAGGCGATGGGAAAAGCAAAAGAGTCGCTTATCTGTTCAATACTTAGAAAGGGTGTACTCGATATTCCGCTGTTATTTATTATGAATGCGATATTCCCACTTTATGGGTTAATGCTCGTTCAGCCGATTGTTGACAGCATATCGCTTATTGTTGCAACGCATATGATGAAAAAGATACATTGATGTAGTTATTTGACATAAACTCATAATTATGTTATAATAATATGCAATATATTTGAAAGGAGAGTTTATATGGCATTTATTTTACCAAAATATCATGAGCCTGATTTCAGCGAGGAGAGGTTTTTAAACGCACCAGATGCAAAGTTTATTATTTGTAAAAAGGACGGAACATTACCTGAAAATTTCCACAGCACATCTATGTACCCTGAATATTTTAAGATAGATGGAAAGTGGGTTCTTGCAGAAGAGTCAAGAATGGATAGTCAGGTTGTTATTGGAGAAGAAAACGGAATCATAAAGCTCTCCGTTAAAGAAATGCGAAACGTTAAAGCTGGCGATAAGGTTATTGTTGGAAGAGAAGAAGATTGTAGCGAGGGTATTTATGTTCATGTATCAGGTTTCGGCAGCGAAAACGGTGAAGACGGCGAAGATTTTGCGTTCAGGCAAGGCAGAAGTCGTGAAACGTCGTTTGCAAAGGATTATGATAACCTTATAGAATTGCTCAAACATGAAAAAGAGCATGGCAACATTGTATGGGTCATGGGTCCTGCGTTTGCATTCGATGAAAATGCAAGGATTGCAATGCAAAAGATGATTGAAAACGGTTATGCACACGGTTTGCTTGCGGGTAATGCGCTTGCAACGCACGACCTTGAGGCTGCTATGTTCCATACAGCGCTCGGTCAGGATATATACACTCAGCGCAATATGAAGGGTGGACATAACAACCACATGGACGTTATAAACAGGGTAAGAACTTGCGGTTCTATACCAGAGTTTATTGATGAATATAAGATTGATAATGGTATTATATATGGTGCTGTTAAGAACAACATTCCGTTCGTTTTGACAGGTTCTATTCGTGATGACGGACCGCTTCCTGAGGTTTATGGTAACGCTTACGAGGGCGCAAATGCTATGAGAAGTATTGTCAAGAATGCAACGACAGTTATTTGTCTTGCAACAATGCTTCATACTATTGCAACAGGAAATATGACACCGAGTTTTAGAAAGATGAGCGATGGAACAATAAGACCGCTTTACATATACTGTGTTGATGCGGCAGAGTTTGTTGTGAACAAGCTTCATGACAGGGGAAGTTTATCTGCTACGACAATGGTTGCGAATGTTCAGGATTTTATAACGAGGGTAGCAGGCGGACTTGGCATATTATGATTTTATAATTTACAAATTTTAACGCTTGTAATTTTGTTTAATAATGATATAATAATTAAAAACGAGCAAAAAAGGAATTGATTTTATGGCAAAGAAAGAGAAAAAGCGCAAGTGGCTTGACTTTGAAGATGATGGACGAACAGTAGCCGATATGGACATAGACGGTATGCCATGGAGTGGTAGTATGATACCGGGAATCAATATGCGCAAGGGTGCGAGTGAACGCATGACTCATGAGCGTGAAAAACAGCTTGCACAGTCGGTAGCGGATCTTCATATCACGAAAGAAGAAAGACGTGCTATGATTGCGGCAGCATTCAAAATCCTTATTCCGTGGGCAATAATTTTCTTTGCAGTTTCGTATCTCGTTGTATTGTTCCTTGTAAAGGTTTGGCTCAGGGTATAAAAAACATCGGCGGTTATTGATTTTCCGCCGATTTGTTTTGTAAAAAAGGAAGCTTTAAGATGAAAAATGATATTTCTGCGCCCAATAGATTAAGTATTAAATCATCAATATCGCAAACGCCACGCATTGTTAAAAATTGAACTATTTCTACAGTTATTATTGTAAATATAGTAATTAAAGTGAACGGAACAAAGCGCTTGAACGTATTTGAAATAGTTGGTAAAAAAATCCCAAACGGCATAAATATTGCGATATTGCCTATTATATTATAAAGTGCTGTTCTACTTGTAAAGATATACGGTATATATTCGCTGATGGTTTTAAACGGTACGAGCACGAGCCCTGTTTTGCTATATTCTTCATAGCTTGAATAGTAATCAATCATTGAATATCGTCCGAAAATCAGCAGTTCAAGTGCGATAATTGCGTAAAGCACAAAAAACGCAATTGACAATATTTTTGCAAGCTTTTGTTTTTCGGGGTGGAGTTTTCTATAAATTATGGTGAGAACCCATAATATAAAAATTGACAGCATAAATTTAAGCTCGCTTGATTCAAAAAACTCGTAAATAGCTGTTATTGCACCGAGCGACATTAGAATATACAATATTATATCATAAAGTTTCCTCATTAAATGAGTTTCTCCTTTTTCAATCTATTTTCAATGATTATAACATATAATTTTTAACAAAGTATTAAACGATTGTAAATTTTTATGACAGGGAGGATTTGCCATGAAAATATCAACAAGAAATATGATTATATTAACTGCGCTAATGCTTATTTTCACGATAGTGCTTGTTAGCTGTTATAACAACAGCGAAATTGATGTTGCTGTATCTGCAAAACCGCTTACTGAAAACGAACTGCGCATTAGCATACCAAAGATTGGCAAGGCGGATTCGTTCCTTTTCCATTCTGATAGCGGTGTAGTTCTTATTGACTGCGGCGAATATGAAGACGGGGAAGAGATATTGACAACTTTAAAATCAAATGGAATTTCAACAATTGATTATCTTATAATAACGCATTTTGATAAAGACCATGTTGGCGGTGCTGAATACATATTAAAGCATTTTGAGGTCAAAAACGTTATTGAACCCGACAGGCAATCCGATGGTGCTGAATACAGGCTTTACAAGACAGCACTCAAAAAACTTGGCATGACCGCAACAACGCTTACAGAAACAATGGATATTCAACTTGGTTCTGTAATTTACAGGTTGTATCCTGCCCATCTTTCAAGCGCAGAAAACAATGATGACAATTATTGTTCAATCGTTGTTAAGGTTATTCATGGCGAGAACACATTATTATTTACAGGTGATGCAGTTGGCGACAGGCTCAAAGAGCTTATAGAAATGGGTGATGAAATTGACTGTGATTTTCTAAAAGTTCCGCATCATGGCGTATATGAAGAACTGAGTGAAGAGTTTATCGAGGCGGTTTCGCCTGAGATTGCTGTTATAACCTGCTCGAAGAAGAACAAGGAGTCTGACGAGGTAATGAACATACTTTCAAATGTCGGTGCGACAACGTACAGAACACGCAAGGGCGATATTACTGTTTCAAGCGACGGCACTAAAATAACTGTTACACAGGGAAATAATGAAGAAGTATAAACAAACACAATAAAATGGCAGTGGCGCTGAGCACCACTGCTGTTAGTTTTGGGTTATTATAAAGTATCAAGCTTTGCAACAACTCTCAAAATCTTTGTTGCATCTGATGAATCAACTGTTCCGTCCTTATTCGCATCGGCTGCTACAAGGTAAGCTCCGACTATTTGTTCAAGGCTTGCAACGTGCCTTAAAATTTTTGTTGCATCTGATGAATCTATCTGTCCATTTGCATCTGTATCGCCATAGACGATATAATCAAGAAACGATATTCCAACATAAGATACATTTTTTTGCGCATTCTTTGGCGGGAAAAATGCTCCGTTATTATTATTTACTATTGTTATTGCACCGCCAACGCTAACATTTGTCATATCATAGCTTATCATCGGGTCAATTTGTTTGAATTTCTCTTCGCCCCTAAACGAATACAATCCGCAATCTACACCTAAAAATGCTGTTGACATTGCAATTCTATAAAGCTTATTGAGTTCTATTAGCGATTTACCTTCAAGTGGGGTATTCTTAAGTCCGTACTTAATAGCATCTTCGGCTGTTTTCATTTTATTAGTAACGGTTTTATTATCCTTTTTGAGCCACTCGTAATAATAAATAATACGCCTGAAAATATTATATGTTCCTGCTTGTGTTTTCAAATACTGTCCGAAGAAGAAACAAGGGCTATAAAGTGGGGCAATATCCACATTTTTGCTATCCCAATCGAACATTGATTTACCGGATAAAATGGGTTCTGAAATCTCTGGAGTATTCCATTCGAGCGCTCTCTGGAAAACTTCACTTTCAGGATAAGCAAGCTCTGCGCCCTGCATAGCAAGGCATTCATTAAGCCATGTTGGCATATTCCAATTAGCGTTGCAATAGTTTATCAGATGTACAAATTCATGAACGAGGCATGACGACATATCAAAAAACTCTCTTGTTTCGCCGAATGTGAACGTATCGACATGGACAGCAGCTATTTTATCATAATTATAATCACCTGAATAGAAGACACCGCCAACTCCGTCATAATTCACATCATAAGCTAATATGAACACTTTATCCGTGTTATTTGGAAAAACAGGCGTACCGAATTTAGCTACGATAGTATCATAATTATTATCGAACTCTTTACAGAAATTATCGGCAAACTCGTTATCAATATTAAAACCCAATTTATATTTTGTCGGAATCCACATATAACAATGTTTACCTATCCCCACGAGCTTGAAAATCGTTTTGCCATAATCATTTGGCTTTTCATCGCTACCATACATAGTATGGAAAGTTGCCACATCGCCTATTTTGTATGATTTTGCCTTAGATGAAAGAGTTTCATCATAATCATCATAATTATAATCTTGAATTTCGGGCAAGTCGGGAATTGCTTCAAGGCTTTTAGCAACAGCAGTAATATCAGCGTTATTATAAGCAAGAATCAAATCACCATTATAACCGTCTGCACCATTTTCGTCTATTGAGATGAACTTTGTATTTAATATTGATTTTGACTTTGCGCCTGAAATAACAGGGCAAACGCTAATTATTACCGCAATAATTATGCACAACAATTTTTTCATACTCAAGCCTCCTATTTATCAAATTCAAGTACAGTATATGATTTATAGATTTTACCTTTTTTTATTACGGGGTCGGTAAAATGCGCAAACGATGTTGAAGCAGGGAATAACTGTGTTTCGAGTGCGATAGCAGAATGTTTATCGTATACAAGACCATTTTTGCCTTTAAGGTTATTCATAAAATTGCCGGTATAGACTTGCAATCCTTGTCTATCTGTTTTTATAGTCATTTTAATTCCTGATTTTGTACCCAAAAGAACACAATCGCAATCTTCCATTTTATTCAATACAAAATTATGGTCGATACCGCTTGCAAATTTGAACTGTTCCGTATCTGAAAACTTATCAAAGTTTTCTCGAATAGGTTTTAATTCTCTAAAATCGAACAAAGAATTATTAACTTTCAATATCTCACCTGTTGGAATAATATGTTCATCAATCGGTGTATAAAAATCGGCATTTATCATAAGCTTATGGTCGAGAATTGAATTATTATCCCCGTCAAGGTTAAAATAAGCGTGGTTTGTTATATTTGCTATTGTATCCTTATCGGAGTAATATTTATAATCGAGCCTCAATCTATTTTCATCGAGCGTATATGTAATAGAAACATTGAACGAACCGGGATAGTTTTCTTCTCCGTTCTGACTTATATAAGAAAAAGTTATGCTATCTTCGTTCAATTTGCTATCCCATATTTTCTTATCGAAGCCATTTAACCCGCCGTGCAAATGCTGCCCTGATGAATTTTTATTAAGCTGATATGTTTTACCGTTGAGGCAAAATTTTCCATCTTTTATCCTATTTGCGAATCTTCCGCAAACTGCGCCATGATAGCCATCAGCGTTTTCTATGTAGCCATTTATATTTTCAAATCCGAATAATACATCTTTTCCGTATACAACAAGGCTCAAAATCCTTGCGCCATAATCGGTAAATGTAGCTGTGATAAAATTGTTTTTAAGCTTAAAAATATTATAATTCATATACACCTCTAAAAAAATATGCGGAAAGTTTAGTTTCCGCATAAGTGAAATTATTATTATTTACTTATCAAGGCCTGCAACATAGCGGAGGATGAGAGTAGCATCATTTGATGTGCAATATCCATCGCCATCGAGGTCAGCTTCAGTACGCTGTGCCTTTGAAAGCCTTATAAGTCCAGCAACGCTTCTAAGAACCTGTGTTGCATCTGCGGCCTCAACGACGCCATTTAAGTCTACATCGCCTATTCTTCTATAAATAGCATAAATATCCATATCGCTATGAACCTCTTCATATTCTTCGCTCCAGCCGAGGAATACATAACCTTCACGGAATGGTGTTTCAGGAGTTTTTGCTCTATCGCCATCTTTAATCATTTGCTCTGAAACTACTGTTCCGTCATAGTCTATAAATCTTACCCTATGGCGTGCTGAGTTAAACTTATCTGTCGGGAATGTGAGCGCACAAATTTCACCGCTCATTTCACCAACAAATTCCATTCTAATCTTACTCGGTCTTGAAACATCGAAGAAATAGAGCTGGCTATTCTGATGATATTCATCATATGCTGCCCAGTAAAGTGCCTGATGTTCATGATCCCATGCCATTGATTGAACCATTCTCGGAGTTATATTTGTTTCATAAATCTTTGTATAGTTTACCTGCCAAGCTGAATCTACGAGGTCAATATTGATTTTAAGCAACCAGCCGTTAGGTGCTATGCCGTAATAATTGCCTTGGTCATCGCAAGCGAGCGCATAGAGGTTTGCTCCGCCATACTGTCCGCCCGGAATGCCGAGTTCTTGATAAGTGTAAGTGTTTCTATCGAATATTGCAAGTGTGCTTACCCAGCCTGATGCATCGGAATTTGGTGTTTCAAGCGACATTACAATCCAATCCCTTGTTGAGTCATAACACATATCTTCTACATCGTATGCGTATTCTTCAAGCGCTTTCTCTATAGTCCAATCCGATGTATTTATAATTGAAAGCTGTCTCTTTTCGTCGATACAATAGTATTCTCCGTCAACCAATTCGCCTGCAAAAATATCATAGCTATATGTGAGCAACGGATCTGAAACCTTTGCAGGTGTTTTTGTGCTGAATGAATAGAACGAATCCGAGAAAGTATTAAATCCGTTCATTTCTGCTTCAGGAGCATCAAATGTAGGAACAATTTCTTCTGAATAATTACCAACCTTAATATCATCAAGGAATACATAATAACCATTTACGCCTTCATATCTAAATGCAAGCGCAAATGTATTTGATCTGAGCATAAAAGGAATTTCAACATTTACAGTTATCCATGAGTTGGGTCTGAATCCGCCATGTTCACTTGCATATTCTGCAAGATCGAAAATTGCAACATCCTCAATATAGCTTGAACCGCCATCAAGGCTTGCGAGGATTCTGAAATTGAAATAACCTTCATCATGCTTAATATAGTTTGCTATTGATGCAAAATTAAAGCTGAGGTAAGGCTTATCAAGTCCTGTAATACTGAATGTCGGCGACATAAGTATTTCGTCCTGAGCCATAACTTCGTCATATGAACAGTATGCCATATTATCGTTATAGTCCTTGGGGTCAAGCGATGGGATAACTTTATTTACTTCCCATGTATGCTCTGTGTTATTAACCATTTTTGACCAGCCTTCTCCAGTCCACGGTTCATCAAAATTATCATTAAATGCTACGCCGTCGTTGTTTGGAGTGCCAATCTTTGTCTGCACCGAGCTGTTAAGCGAACGATTTGTCTGAGTAATCTTGTCCTTTGTCTGCAAAAGCGTAGGTTCTGTTTGTGCAATAGCAGATAAAGGCAAAACTGTGAGCATCATTGCGCACATGAGCATGATAGCAATAATTTTTTTCATTGTGTTACCTACTTCCTTGTTTAATAATAATTATATATTATCACGCGTTCACGTAAAAATCAATATTTTTACTTCTTTTGATTGAAATTTATTATTATTATGTTAAAATATTATTGTCAAATTCAGTATATATAATGAAAGGATTCCAATTTACTATGGTTGATTATCTTAAATTACAGAACGGAAGCGATATACGAGGCGTGGCGATTGATGGCGTTGATGGGCAGAGTGTAAATTTAACGGATGACGTTGTTGTTTCTATCGGCAAGGCTTTTGCATTATGGCTCAAAAACAGGCTTGGTCGCAACGAAAACATTAAAATATATGTTGGCAGGGATTCAAGGCTTTCGGGCAAAACGCTTGAATCTAAAATAATCGAGGGACTTATTTATATGGGGATAGATGTTTATTCCTGTGGTCTTTCAAGCACGCCTGCTATGTTTATGTCAACAGTTACCGAAGGTCATATGGCAGATGGTGCAGTTATGATAACTGCAAGCCATTTGCCGTTTAACAGAAATGGTTTTAAATTCTTTACACGCTCGGGCGGTCTTGAAAAGGCTGATATTAAAGAAATTCTACTGCTTGCGCAGAAAAATGACTTTATTAAATGTTCGGGTGGAAAATGCTCCAATGTTGATTTTATGAGCGTTTACGCTGACGGACTTGTTAAAAAAATCCGAGAAAAGACAGGTGAAGAAAAGCCTCTTCACGGATTCAAAATCGTTGTTGATGCAGGTAACGGTGCAGGTGGATTCTTTGTAAAAGATGTTCTTGTTCCGCTCGGTGCAGATACGAGAGGAAGTCAGTTCCTTGAGCCTGATGGAAGTTTCCCCAACCACATACCCAATCCTGAGGACAAGGTTGCTATGAGCTATATTACAAAGGCAGTTATTGAAAACAATGCGGATTTAGGAATAATTTTCGATACTGATGTTGACAGGGCTGCTGCCGTTTCTTCAGACGGCAAGGAAATCAACAGAAATAGGTTAATTGCGCTTATTGGAGCAATATTGCTTCGTGAAAACAAGGGCGCAGTTATCGTTACCGATTCCGTTACTTCGACAGGGCTTTCTCAGTTTATAAAGGAACAGGGTGGAGTTCATCACAGGTTTAAGCGTGGGTATAGAAATGTTATAAATGAGGCAATAAGGCTTAACAATGAGGGCAAGAATGCTCCACTTGCTATGGAAACTTCAGGCCATGGTGCGTTAAAAGAAAACTATTTCCTTGACGATGGTGCGTATCTGTGTGTTGTTCTTCTTGCTGAACTCGCAAACGCACGAAAGAAAGGGCAGAAGCTTGATTCGCTTATCAGCACGCTCAAAGAACCTTGTGAAAATGGCGAGTATCGTATGAACATTCTTTGCGAGAATTTTGCTGAATATGGAAATCAGGTTATAAAAGAACTCGAAGAATACGCAAATACTGTTCCTTACTGGAAAATAGCTGATGATAATTATGAGGGAATACGTGTATACGCTGACAAAAATCACGGTGACGGGTGGTTCTTGCTTAGAATGTCGCTTCACGATCCGCTCATGCCGCTCAATATCGAGTCGGACAGCGTTGGCGGTGAATGCTTAATCAAGTGTGATGTATATTCATTCTTAAAGAAATTTGATAAGCTAGATACTGAAATTCTCGCGAAATAATATATAATATTTTATTTATAAATAAAATATTGAAATTGTCCTTAAATAGTGGTAAAATTACTTCCGCAATATTTGATTTTGTAAAACATATAGGAGGAAGAATACTATGAAAAGGACAATTTCAATCTTAATTGCATTAATCATGGTAATTGCTCTCATACCTATGAGCGCTTTTGCCGAAGAAGATGTAATCAGAATTACAAACGCTGAAGAGCTTATGGCTATTTCAGAACAGCGTGGTCACTTCGTTCTTGAAAACGATATCGTTTTTGAATATGTAGAAGTGCCCGTAGATCCCGAAAATCCTGAAAATTTGGTTAAGGGTTTCGTTACAGTTATGGAAGACGGTGAAGAACCCGTTGAAACAGAAGAGCCCGAACCCACATTCCAGGGATGGGAACCTCTCACAATCGCCGAAGGCGCAATTTTTGATGGACAGGGTCATACAATTTATGGAATAAAGACTGAAGCATGGGATTTCGCTGACGTTGGATTCATCGGTGAAAACTATGGCACAGTTAAGAACCTCAATCTTGACGACTGCACAATTTATGGTGGCAAGGCTGTTGGTATTCTCACAGGTTACAATGCAGGCACTATTGAAAATTGCCATGTAGTAAGAAGTGGTGCAGCAAGCGTATCAATTTTCGGTTATCCTATCGAAAACGTTGATGATTATGGTTATGTAGGTTCAATCTCAGGATATAACGAAGGCACTATTGATATGTGTTCAGCTACACTCACAAGCGTAGCAGGCTACCAGATTATTGGCGGTCTTGTTGGCATGAACGGCGAAACAGGTAGTATCACACGTTCATGGACAAAGAATGTTGACGTCAACTATGAATATGTTATTCAGGAAGTTTCTGAATACTGCATTCATCATGCAGAAGTTGAAGCTGTTTACGAAGAAAGGCTCGTTTATTCATATAACGGCGGTCTTGTTGGCGTAAACCTTGGTAGCATTAAGGATGCATTCGCAAACGATATAAGACTTTTCGGTTTCGATTGCCTCGGCGGCCTTATCGGCACAAACTTTGGTAATGTTGAAAACGCATATGCAGGCACTATAGGTATCTTGTACCAGGATAAGGATTTTGTTTATATTGACGATATTCCTTATAATTTCGATGCAGAATATGTTCACCCCTGCGTTGGCAACAACGGTGGCGTTCTCAAGAATGTATACTACAAAGAACCAACATCAAACATTCCTTCATGCTATGCAAACCTTACAAACAATGGTATCGTAAAGACAGATGCTGAGCTTAGAATGGAATCAACATTTATCGGTTTTGATTTCGGTTCAGTATGGACAATCGACCAGAACGAAAACAACGGTTATCCTTTCATTGGAGTTAAGACGACATACGTTGTAAACTTCATTGACTTTGACGGCGCAGTTCTTTCAACACAGCGTGTTGCTGAAGGTCAGGATGCACAGGCTCCAGCAAATCCGTCAAGAGAAGGTTATGTATTTGTAGGTTGGGATAAGGACTTCACAAATGTACGCTCAGACCTTGATGTATATGCAGTTTATGAAGAAGCTCAGGTTATACCTGAAACATATACAGTAACATTCGTTGGCTTCAATGGCGAAGTTATTAGCGAACAGCAGGTTAATGTTGGAGAAGATGCAGTAGCTCCCACAGAAGTTACAGCTCCCGAAGGTTATGAATTTAAAGGTTGGGATAAGGATTTCACAAACGTACATGAAGACCTTATTGTAAATGCAGTATTTGAAAAAATTAGCTTTACAGTAACATTCGTTGACTTTGATGGTTCGGTTATCGAGGTTCAGGCTGTTGCATACGGTGAAGATGCAGTTTCACCCGAAAACAAGATGTCACAGCGTGATTTCTATGTTTTCCTCGGTTGGGATACTGAAATTACAGATATTAAGAGCGACTTGACAGTCAATGCTCGTTATGGCTTGCTCGGTGATGTTGATTTGGACGGCCAAGTTGATACAGCAGATGCAACTCAGATTTTGAGATATCTTGCAGAAATTAGAGATTTCACACCCGATCTTGAAAAGATTGCTGATGTTGACAGAAGTAGTAAGGTTACAACTCTTGATGTTCAGGACATACTTATGTATGTTGCAAAACTTTCAGATCAGCCTAAGTAATACAGATATAAGATTATTATTGCAGTGAGGCAATTTGCTTCACTGCTTTTTCTTTTAAAAAAATTAATATTTTAAAAAATAATTATTAGATTTATAATATGCCCAGAATATCGGACATCAAGGCAAATAAGCAAAATTGAGGAGTAAAAAATATACATGGATGAATAAAAAATAAAATTATATTATCTTAATTCAAAATATATAAAAAATGACAAAAAATACTTAAAAATAAGTGATTTTAGGGTATTGCAAATTATGAAATTAAGTGTTATAATCATCAATGCTGAATTTATCAATGAATTTTTTTCAGGAGGACAATAAAAATGAAAAAATTAGCAGCAATTATTCTTGCAGCTGTTATGATGCTTACTGTTCTTCCTCTTTCAGTATTTGCTGAAGAAGATGTAACACTCATCAAAACACAAGCGGATTTATTGGCAATCAATGAAAAAGATGGTACATTCGTACTTGATAACGACATCACTCTTACAAGTGCATGGACACCCATCACACTTAACGAAAATGCTGTTATAGATGGTAATGGACATACTATCTACAACGTAATGGCTGACTATGATGACTATAACCATGTTGGATTCATCAGCGAAAGCTTCGGTACAATCAAAAACCTCACTATTGAGGGTGGCGAAGTAAACGGTAACGGATTCGTTGGTGCACTTGCTGGCATAAACTATGGCACAATTGAAAACTGTCATGCAATCGGCGTTGTAGCAACAACACGTGTTGAAGTTGGCGCTGTTGTAGAAGGCGAACCTACACACGCTTTCTGCGGTGGTCTTGTTGGTTACAATTCGGGTATTATGGATCTTTGCTCAACAGTTGAAGCAGATGTTGCAGGTTATGACATTTGCGGTGGCCTTGTTGGTGCAAACGATGAAAATGGTATTATCACACGTTCATGGACAAATGATGCTCATGTAAACTGGATTCTCGTTGAAAATGACTTGGCAGAGGATTGCATTGAACACGCAGCATATGCTTGCCTTGAAGGTTATTATGTTTATTCTTCAAATGGTGGCCTTGTTGGTATGAACAACGGCTTAATCGAAAACTGCTATGCAAACGACGCTTTGATTTTCGGTTTTGAATACAATGGTGGTCTTGTTGGTTACAACACAGATACAGGTGTTATTAGAACATCATATGTTGGCGATATACATATCCTTTATATGGATGTTGAAAAGGTTTATATTGACGGTGATGAATATGTTCTTAGAGCTGAATATGTTCACCCCTGCGTAGGTAAAAATGAAAACGTACTTGATAATGTTTACTTCAAGCTCCATATGGAAAACCTTCCGTACAACTATGAAAACCTTACAGACAACGGAATAGCAATTGTACCTGACAAGATGTTCTTTGAAGACAGCTTTGCAGGATTCGATTTCAATAACGTATGGATGATTGACACAAATAAGAATAGTGGTTATCCTATTATTGGAAAGGAAGAAACTGTAACATATACAGTAACATTTGTAGATTATGATGGCAGAGTTCTTTCAGAACAGCGTGTTGCTGAAGGCGAAGCAGCTATAGCACCTGAAGCTCCGAC
>CADBRR010000105.1 GCA_902797145.1 uncultured Eubacteriales bacterium
AAGGTTGTTAAGGTGGGTAATTTAATGAAGAAAACATCCGTAACAAAATCATGCGGATGTCTTCGTCGAGAGATGTCGAGAGAAAACGGGAAGAAAGTAATACAAGCAAATTCGGCTAATATTATTGCTATGAATAGAAAATATAAAACAAATATTCCTATTATTACAAGCGAGAAGCCACCAAAAAATAACAAGAGCGGGTGTAAGGGGGTGTGGCACGATGCGTCACGTGGGATATTTGTGGCTTCTATATCGCTGCATCGTAAACACTATTACCTTGGGAGTTTTAAAACCTTTGACGATGCAGTATGCGCTCGAAGGGCGGCAGAGGAGCGATTATTTGCGCCAATAATAGCTGAGAGTTGCGCAAGTATGTGATTTAATAAATGATTATTTAGGAGTTGAATATTGAAATGGAAATTCTAATGGAAAATAAGTACGAAGAAAATAAATACATAGATATTTCAAAACAAGATGAAAGCTGCATAATAACTTGTGCTATAAGATATTGCTTAGGGCGTCAAACATATATGCCGTCGTTAATAACGGATTGTTTATCAAGCCGTATACCTTTTATGACAGATGGTTGCCTTATTGCAGCACAGAGAGATATAGATGAATATTTTCGACTTGAAGAAAAATCAGAACACAAAAGCTTTGATGATATATTAACTACATGGGTGGATTTTAGAAAGAAGATTATTGATGAAATTGAAAAACGCAATTTGCATTATTAAAATAAACGGATAATCAAGATAAAACGGAGAGATCATATGAACATAAATATAAGCAAGGGTAATAGTAAGATGGGAAGTATAGCAAGTGTTTCGCTTCCTGCGGGGCTGACTTGCAGAGGTGACTGCGAATGTACGAAAAAGTGTTATGCGAAAAAGTTAGAAAGATTAAGACCGAATGTACGAGCTGCGTATAAGCGTAATTACGAAGTACTCAAATGTTCATCGGAAATATATTGGAGAGAGGTCGAGGCAACTATAATGTTGTCTCGATTTTTTAGATTTCATGTTTCGGGTGATATTCCTGATAATGAGTATTTTGTTCATATGGTCGAAGTCGCAAAACGCAATCCGCACTGTGAAATTTTATGTTTCACTAAAAAGTATGATATAGTAAACACTTTTCTTGATCATGACGGAGAGATTCCTAAGAACTTGCATATCCTGTTCAGCGCTTGGCGAGGTTTACCGTTAAATAATCCATATCGCCTACCAGAAGCTCATGTTAGGTACAGAGATAGATCAACAACCGCAAACAAAGAGGCGAAGGAATGTGGCGGAAATTGTACTGAATGCGCTATTACAGAGGGCGGTTGCTGGAATTTAATGGCAGGAGAGCAGGTTGTTTTTAATGAGCATTAAATATAAATAGAGAAATAAAAAGGAGTGATTGTATGTTAAGAATTATAAATGGCGATGTTACAGAATCTGATGCGGATTATATCTGTCATCAAGTAAATTGTAGAAATGTAATGGGTGCGGGAGTTGCAAAGGCGATAAGCGAAAAGTTTCCTGCTGTTAAAAAGGAGTATCATAAGTTGTGCAATAGCGTAAGTCAGCCTTCAAGACTTTTAGGACAAATCCAAATAGTAAAAGTATCTCCGTTTACATCTGTTGTGAATATATTCGGACAGCTTAATTACGGCAGGGGCGCAGTAAATACAGATTATGAGGCTCTTGCAACTGCTTTTAAGGAGTTGAATCGAATAGCACACGGGAAAACTGTTGCAATGCCGTACAAGATAGGTTGTGGGTTAGCAGGTGGTTCGTGGGAAGTAGTTGAGTCTTTGATTTTGGATACATTGATTGAATGTGATGTTATATTGTATAAGAAGGAGCAGGAGTGAAATGAAAAGTATAAACCGACAGACGAAACAAGGAGGTAAACAAAATGCGTTATAGAGTTTATGGACGCACCTCAGTCACGGTAGTGGTAGAGGTTGAAGCAAGCAGCGAGGAAGAAGCATACGAAATTGCTCTCGATCAGAGAGGCGGATTGAGTTGCTTTTGCGGTAATGGCGGAGTTGATAAACTTGTCGGGGTATGCGATGAAAACGAAAGCATTTCCGTCGATGACGAAATTACCTACGATAATATTGAAGTGATTGAGTAGGAGGTTGACACAAAATGATTTATCTTGACAACGCATCGACAACAAGAGTTAGCGATGTCGTTTTTGAAGCAGCACTTCCGTATTTAAAGGAACAATACGGAAATCCAGGGACGGTTCATGAAATGGGCAGAAACGCTAAGTCAGCCATAGACAAAGCCAGAAAGCAAGTAGCTGATTTTATAAACGCAAAACCCGAACAGATAATATTTACATCGGGCGGTACAGAAGCAAACAATATGGTTTTCTTTTCTTTATGTGATTACTTGAAGGAGAGGGGAAAGACGGTTATCGTCACGTCTGAAATCGAGCACGATTCAATTCATAGGGCGATAGATAACCTTATAAGCAGAATGCCTGATTTTAGTGTTATAAAAATTAATCCAAATGCTGATGGGCAGGTTACACCGCAAAGCGTAAAAGATGTTATAAAGAATAATAGTGATGTTGGGTTAGTTTCAGTAATGTATATGAATAACGAAACCGGGATAGTAAACGATGTAAAAGAAATAGGAGCCATATGCAAAGAAGCAGGAATTTTGTTCCATACTGACTGTGTTCAAGCCGCAGGCTGTTGCGAAATAGATGTAGACAAATTAAACTGTGATTTCCTGTCGCTATCTTCGCATAAGATACACGGCATGAAAGGAACGGGAGCGTTATATGCGAGGAATACATCGATTTTGAAGCCGATGATTTCGGGCGGATCGAGTCAGGAAACGGGTTTGAGAGGTGGAACAGAAAATGTAGCAGGGATTGTGGCGTTTGGCGAAGCTTGTGAATTCGCAAGCTGGTTTATGCGAGAGTGCCCGGATTTCTTTCATAGACGCCAACAAAGACTTATGGAGCTTTTAAAAAGGTTCACACCTACAACCGTTCGTATAAACGGCAATTCAAAATATAATCCCGGTAAAACAACGAGTATAAGCCTTGATGGTATTGACGGAGAAGCGCTTGTGTTAGCGCTTGACACATTCGGTGTTTGCGTGTCGTCGGGTTCTGCGTGCAGAGAGAATGAGCAAGAACCGAGCCGTACACTTCTTGCAATGGGAATATCGGAAGAACAGGCAAGAAGTACTATAAGGATATCGTTTTCGTATGATACGAGCGATTGGATCATTAAAGCCGGTGTTATTAATATATATGATGCTGTGGAAAGCTTGATTAATTTAAAAGAGAAAGCTGATTTGTAATACTAAAAAGGATTTCGGAGTACATAATAAATCAACAAAAGAAAAGCAAATCCCTAAATCGGTATTGATATTTCTTAGTATTATGTTATAATTAAATAAAAATAAAAGAGGAGAACAAAAATGAAAAAATTTATAATTGATTACGGTATTGAGCCGATAAGTAAGGAGCAGGAAACGGCTATCAATGAAGCGTGGGATGAGCTTTTTAAAGATTTTAGACAACCGCCAAATCCTGACGAAGATATGCCGGCAGAGCCATCTGAAAAATTAAAGGCTAAGACGGAGAAGGTATATAATATAATGAAGGAAATCATGAGTGGTACAGATGCAACTGTTAAATACTGGCTGCCGAAGACAAAAAGTGGTTGCTCTCGAGGTCTTGCCCATGTGGACGTAGATGCAAGTAGCTTATCATTCGATAATCCGTCTTGGATAAGGCGTGTAGCGGAGTATGCAGGTAGCGATATTAGTTTCGAAGCAAATGATAATAACTCTGTGTTCTTTTCGATTGATATCTCCGAGAAAAAGCACGAAAACCCTGTTGATGAATATGTAAACACCTCGAATACAACGAAGGCTCAGGTAAAATGCGGTTATGCAACGCAGTTGGTAGTCGATGAAGTTACGAAAAAGCTTGGTTCTGATTGGGTTATAAATATCTCGAAGTATAACAACTTGAAAAATATTTGCGAAATCCTTGACAGAACGATTGAAATAAATAATGCTCTTGAGTTTAGAGCGGGGGTAGACGATAACACAAAGGAAGTTGAGCTATCATTCGTGTTAAATTCTGCTTTTATGCTAACAGTAATTGAGGATAGATTTTATGATCTTTTAGATATAGCGAATAGGGTGAGTTTTACTAATATAGATTTTAAAAATCACGGAAGCTGTTTAAAGATAGAACTGACATTCCCAAGCATATGGACTAAGGCAGGCGAAACAAATGGATAAGGTAATTATCGACTATGGTGGGATGCCACGAATCTATATGGAATTAGAGGATATGCCGGAAGAGGTAAATGACCTTATGACAGGCAGGGGTTTTTTAAAGAAAAGCAACAATCCTTATCAGCCAAAACTTACATCTTTACCTGAATCGTTGATAGAAAAAACGCTCAAAACATTCTATGATGTAAAAAGAATAATGAAAGATAAGAATGTTGAGGTTGATTATTTCATTCCAAGAACAGAAGAAGGGATCGAATCGGGTATTACAAATATCTCGATATCGGCAAAAAAACTCTCTTTCGAAAAACCAAATTGGATGAGGCATATGGCAAAAGAAGCGGGTGAGGGGCTAACAT
>CADBRR010000106.1 GCA_902797145.1 uncultured Eubacteriales bacterium
CAAAACCGAATATCTTGGCAGAATAAGGCTTGCGTTTGCAGACTCAAACGGTGAAGAGTATGGCGCAACGGATGCTCAGGTAACGAATGCAGCAAAGGGCAGAAAAACAATTTTGATGACAACGGGAACTGCCTTTACAATGGCGTCAGGCGATAACGACATATCGATGGCTATAACATTAAATGACGATATGTTGAATGCAGGATTAAAGCTTGAAATAAAGAAAAACACAATAAAGATTACAAGATAAATTCAACAATTTAGGACAGGCAAAGAACACCTGCCCATATTTTTTTATTAAAAGTGAAAATAATGAAAACTTTAATTGCATTAATTGAATTAATGTGATAATTTGATTTTGAATAATGTGATTTTTTGCTAATTTAGGAGGTCTTTAAGAATGAAACGATTTATATCGATCGTTATGGCAGTATTTATTATTTTGTCAATTCTTCCTGTATCGGCGATGACGGATGTTATTGATAGTCAGATACCGGAGATAGAAAAAGATGAATACGATAACGTTATGGCAGTAAAGTCGGTAAACAGGGGAGAATATGTTGAACCGATAGACGATTATGAATATTGGATGGACGGAGAGCATAGCTATGACTTTGAAGCAAGAGTATATCAGGATGCAGTACTCAAGCCCAAGCTTGCTCCTCAGCCTGAATTTGAAAAACAATTTCCGTATGCACAGAGAGTTTATGCAACATCAATAAAGACAGCAGAGGACTTTGAGCTTATCAGGAACAATCCTACCGGAACTTATAGACTTGATAATGATATTGACTTTTCCGGATATAGTGATTTTACACCGATTGAGAATTTTTGTGGTGTATTGAACGGCAATGGATTCAAGATTAAAAACTTTTCGATAACTACGCATAATAACCGAAAGACATATGGAATGTTCATATGTTTGTTCAATGCGGTTATTAAAAATTTAACATTTGAAAACGCAAGTGCAAATACAACATATAACTTATATGATGGATATGGAATAATAGCCGGCGAGGTAAAATGTGCGAAGATAGAAAATTGTAAATTGACAGACTCCACATTTTCAAAAAATGGTGGTGGACTAATAGGCACAGCTTTTGAGTCAACGATACGCAACTGTACAGTTGAAAATACAACGTTTAGTACTGTACCCTCATCGGTTGCGATTGGCGGAATTTGTCAAGCAGTGCATCAAAACTCAGTAATAGAAAATTGTACAGTAAATAATTGTACATTTGGCGGATTACATGCAGGTGGGATATTAAATTATTCAACCGGGAATTGTATAATACGAAATTGCAGAGTAAATAACTGTGAATTTAAAAAAACAACAAGTGGCGGAATAATAAATCAGGTAAATAGCGTTACAGTTGAAAACTGCATAGTAAAGGGCTGTGTATTTAGAGATTCAATATCGGGTGGTATAGCAGGTGATGCTTCAAATCCTATAACGATAAAGTCCTGCGCAGTTATTAAATGTAAATTTATGAATAGCAATTCCGGGAAGATATTGGGAAAGCTAAATGCAAACGGAGTAGAAATAAACGATGTTTATGTATTGGAATGCATGGGTTGCCCGGTAATATCAAAAAAGCTTACTTCAACAGGAAACGTTACTATACGCAACTTGTTGATATTTGGTCAAGGAACATGCGCTTTGGGAATACTATATAACACAAAATCGGGCAATATAGATATCCAAAATGCTTTTTATGAGGAACAAACAATTGCTTCAAACTATAATGATGCGCAGCCTATAAGCGAAGCAACGCTCAAATCGGGCAATTTGATTGACGGATTTGAGCCTAATATATGGCAGTTTGAAAGCGGAAAATATCCTAAGCTTAGATTTGAAAGTGAAGTTGAAAATCAGTATGCAAACTTGATTTTACATGATAGTGATGGAACATACTTAAATACAATAACAGTAGAACGTGGTAGTTTTGTTAAAGTGCCTGTGCTTAATAAGAGAACGGGATATAGGTTTGATTTCTGGAGCGAAGACGGGGTAGCTCCGTTCGATTTTGAAAGCAGAGTCTATGAAGATGCTACGCTTTATGCCGTATATAGCGAAGAAACTTTATCAGACGGATTGGAAGCAGAGTATCCCAATACAGAACCTGTTATATCAATAAAGACCTGTGAAGATTTTAATAATATAAGGAATGATATAGGCAAGCGATATAGACTTGATGCAGACCTTGATTTCCAGTATTTCGGAAACTTTGAGCCGATAAAGAATGTAAGCACAAAATTTAGTACATCATGGCCATTTAGTGGAGTTCTTGACGGAAACGGACATACTATATCGAACCTTGTAATAAAAGAGCCGGTAGAGAGTGGAAACGACTATAATCATTCAAAGGTAGCAATTTTTGAAGAGTTAGGTCCAAGTGCAGTTGTAAAGAATATAAATTTTGTAAACACAAAAACAATTTCGGGCTGGTGGTCCGATGAAGCAATAATAGCGAGCAACTGTCAATCGGGAAGTAAGATATATAATTGTAAATTAAGCGATACTGAATATGAAACAAATGATGTTGGCAGGCTAACATATAATATGCAAAGTGGCGCAGTAATGAGCGGATGCTCGGTTATAAATTGTATATATAATGGCTCATCAGACGCAATTATGACCTGTAATTTATATGCTAATGCTATTATTGAAAATTGTACAATAGATAATGTAGACTTGTTAGGAATAATTGCTAACTATGGCATTGTTGCAAGTACCGTATATGGAACTGTACGCAATTGTCGCATATCAAATTGTGAAAAGAAAGGAAATTCATCAGGCGGTATAGCATATACGTTGAGCGGTGGTGCGCAAGTAGAAAAATGCTACATTTCAGGTGTGAAATTCACTGGAAATGAAATAGGTGGCATAACAAGCGTAGATTATGGTTCAACATCTGTAAATGATTGTATAATAGAAAATTGCAGTTTTTTTGGCAGTAGATGCGCAGGTATAGTAACAAATGCAATGATAAACTGTAACAAATATGAAAACATCTATGTTAAAGGCTGTAAATTCTGGGATGCTAATTCCGCAGGCGCAGTAAAACAGCTTGATAATCATAATTTCAAAAATATAATAGTTCAGGATTGTGGAATATATGGAGCAGGCGGAGCAGGATTTGTACATACTGCAAACAATTCTACTATTTCTCAATGTGCAGTAATAGATTGCAAATTTGAAAGAGATAGTAATTTCGGATTCGGAAATAACATTACAAATACTGTAATAAATGATTGTTATGTACAAAATCCGAAGTTTAACTTTGGTGAAAACGTAGCCGGTATAATGAATACTGCTAATACGGGTACAAACATTAACAATGTCGTTATTTTCGGCAATAATACATCATTTAGCAAACCGACAAATGCAATTTGTTACTATAATGATGGAGATGAAAACGATTCAAATCCGACAATTATAACAAATTCGTTCTATGAAGATACGATCGTTTCATCAAAATATGACGGAATGCAGCCGATTTCAACATCTTCCTTGAAGTCAGGCGTAGCGATTGATAATTTCTCCTCAAATGTATGGAATTTTGAGTCAGGCGAATATCCTAACCTCAAATGTGAAAGCGCATTAAGTCAGCTTTACAGCGAGTTTACGCAGAACATGTTTACTGTAGAGTATTATGATTATTATGGTAATTTGATAAGAACACAGCAGGTTGCATATGCAGAATTTGCCGAAGATATTCCGTGCATGAGAGTTACGGATAAGAAATTTATGTTCTGGTCGGAAGACGGAACGACACCGTATGATTTTAATACACCGATATTGAACGATGTAGAGCTCAGGGCAGTTTATAAGGATACAGAGGTATATGTTGACTTCTTTGGTAAGAGCTCAAGTACATATGTTGCTGTATATGTAGTAAAGGGTCAAGGCTTGACAACGGAGCAGATAAACTATGTAAATGCAGAGCGTGACAGGCATATAAATAAAATAAGCCAAGGCGCAGAACATTATAGGTTTATATCATATAAATTAGGCGGTACATTTGCTCCGATAGAAACATTAGTATTCAGCAAGGATGAGAGTGTTAGAACTGAACTTCAGCGTTATCAGCGTGTAACTGTTGTTGGCAATAACTATGTAAATACATTCGATGTTGATTGGAACACAATATTTACGAAACCAGCGGAGATTTTAGTAGGCGAAACTGCACCCGATAATCTGATATTCAAGGGTTGGTATGCAGGCGATGTTCTTTATGGCTTTAATAGACCTGTAACAAGCGATTTGCTTATCGAAGCAAAATTCAGCGAAAGTACGCATAATGTAAAGTTCTTTGATGCTGATTCGTTTGACGAAAGCGGCGACTTGAATTATGAGCTTATATCATCAGTTCAGGTAAATGACGGAGCAAATGCAAGTGAGCCTGAAAATATCAGGGTTCCTGCCGGTTATAGATTCGTAGGCTGGAATGTTTCACTCGAAAACGTATCAAGCGATTTGTTCGTATACGCTTTGTATGAAAGCGTGCAGGGAAATGTTGATGTAAGGTTCTATGCGCATAGAGAAGGCAGTGGCTCAAATAGCTTTATTCAAAAGATTTCCGTTCCGTATGGAAGAACGCTTACAACTTCTAATTATCCTACTCCTCCTAATTATGATGGATATACATTTACAGGTTGGAGCGTATATAGTATAACTGTAAGCGATGCGAACAGGCAGTATGTTGTTATTGCTGAATATGAGGTTATAAAACATAATGTAACGTTTGTTGACGGAAACGAAACAGAAATACTTGTTGTAAGATATAATTCCAAGGTTGGCAGAACGCCGCAGCCAAGGGGTATGAACGGTGGCGAGTTCATCGGCTGGTCAGACGGAAATATGACCTATACAGATGTTACTGAATATGTTGTAAAGCAGGATGTAACATTTACTGCCATATATGAGTTTGAAAATGCTAAAAATTTCTTACTCTATGATGAACTTAAAGGCGAGGCTGTATTTGGAAAGAGCTATGCAACAGAAACTCTCGTTCCAAGTAGCGTAAACGAAATTAGGAGCGTTTATCAAAGCTATACTCTCGGAACAGTTACAGACGGATATAAGTTTATCGGCTGGTTCGACAAAAACGGAAACGAATTTAACTTCAATAACGGAATAACAGAACGTTATTCAATAGCTTATGCAAAATACGAAGTTGTAAAAGCTCAGGCGCTGACCGCTCCCGTACAGACGATTCAGGCAACAGCAAACCTCAATCAAGCAATTGCACAGGCTAACGCAGTTGCAGGTACAGGAAGAGTCGAAATTTCACTTACAACAGATGCTCAAATTACAGGCATTGTGGATTTGTCACGAGCAAACGTTACAATAAACGGTAACGGTCATACAGTAACAGGTATTGTAACATCATCTGCATCGGGTGGTTTGAGAATAAAAGCTGACGGACTTATGCTCAAGGATATTACATGGGATACAACAGCAAATCATGCTTGGGCAATGAGAGTGTATGGAAACTATACAATCTATTTTGATGGTACAGTAAATGTTATGTCAGCACTGCAGTATGCAGCAATACACGTAACGCAGGATTTGTCGGGCAGCGATGTAACAGCAACATTTATCGGAATTTCAAACGACGCAGTTTTGAATGTTACGGGCGGACAGAGCGCCGCAGCAATAGGTTCAACTAATGCACAGAACAGCAAGTCGGGCAAGATAGTTTTGAGGGCTGGTACATTCAACCTTACAGGCGGTTTGAACGCCGCAGCAATTGGCGGTGCAGCTCGTGGAAGCGCAGGCGATGTTGTAATCCGTGGAAACTATGTTGTAGAGGGTTCAACAGAACCGATTAAGCTTGTAGTAAATGCAGTTGGCGGAAATTACGGCGCAGCAATAGGAACAGGTTATCTGTATACTGAAAAGAACAAGAGCTTCAGCAATTTGATAATCGCAGACGGAGCAGTTGTTAATGCGAAAGCAGGACATTTGGGCGCAACGTTTGGTTCGGGTAAGGAATTGTATGAACCAAGAGGCGGTATAGTTACTATAAGCGGCGAAAACACAGTAGTAAGCTTTATGGGTTCGCAGTCAGGAAAATGCAAAGACGGCGTTTTAGAATTGCGAGGCGGTTCGTTCTTTAGCTCAACACAGCTCAATCATGGCATTATAATAAGCGGTAATGAAGAGAAAAAGCTGGGCATAAATAACGAATACAATAACCTGAAATGGCAAAATATAACGATGTACAAAAATCCGTATCTTATGAACTATTTACCTGAAAATATAGGTAAGTTCAGAATTGCTATTACAGATTCAAGAGGAAACGAGTATCCTACAACTGATACGCACGTACTGTATTCAGTAAACGGAACGAGAGCTTTGATTAGGGCAATAGGCGGCTTTAACTTCTCAGTAGCTGCAGGCGATAACAATATATCAAAGGCAGTAACGCTAACAGACGCTTTATTGAATGCAGGATATAAGGTAGAAGTAACGAAAGATGCAGTAAAAATCAAGCGATAAGCATATATTCAGGGCAGGCTTAAACGCCTGCCTATTTTTTTGCAAAATGTGTGAAATTAATGTAAACTTTAGTTGCATTAATTGAACAAATATGATAATATGAATTATAAATATATAAATTGAACTAAATAGGAGGATGAAAGATGAAAAAAATTATTTCATTGCTTATAGCTGTGACGATGACTTTTTCGTTATTGCCTATGCAGGTTTTCGCACTTATAAATGCGGATAACACAGATGATGTTGTTTCAATAACATCATCGGCTGGTATTAACGATATTAGAAATAATCTTGCAGGGCATTATAGGCTTGATGCGGATATTGACCTTTCAACATATGAATGGATACCGATTGGCAAAAGCAGCATTGCAGGAAATGAGTATACTGCTTTTACAGGAACGTTTGACGGTAATGGTCATACTATTTCGGGTTTGACAATAAATGCAGCAGGTGTTGAGGAAGACGCTGAATATTTCGGATTGTTTGCATATGTAAAGGATGCCGAGATAAAGAATATCGAGCTTTCAAATGTAAATATAACAGGCAATGCAAGCTATGTACAATATGTTGGCGCAATAGCAGGTTATAGCGATAATACAAAATATTACGATTGTACGATAAACGGATTCGCAGGCAAGGATTTTAAAAACTTTGTTGGCGGAATTGCAGGCGCAGCAAATAATTCAAGCGTAATTGATTGCTGTAACGTTTTGAATGCAACAATAACGAACGCCGGCGAAGCATTGGGCGGAATAAGCGCACTCGTATGGGATAATTCGGTTGTTTCAAATTCAACTGTATCAAACAGCGCATTCACACTTTCTTTAGAAAATGGAATGGCAGGCGGTATTGTTCAAAGCCTTAGTGAATCAGAGATAAAAGACTGCGTTGTTTCAAATACTTCAATCAACTCGTTCCAGAACGGCGGTATTGTTTTTGATGCAACAATGATTTCTTATATAACAAGATGCGCAGTAAGGAATACAACTTTTGCGGGTTCATATACGGGCGGTATCGTTTATAACGCAAACAGAGTATCTATAAACGATTGCCGAGTTCAGGATACGATATTTTCAAGTACATATGCAGGCGGTATAAGCTATTATGTAAATAACACATCGGTAAAGAACTTTATCATTCTTGGAAATACAACATTTACAGGGAACTATACGGACACAGCGATTTATAGCTCACTTTCATATGGTGATGATGTTTCATCGGTTGTAGGCGCATATTATGAAAATACTATAATTGCAATAAATAATACAGACATTACATCGACAACTTCAGCAACGCTCAAGTCGGGCAATACACTTGGCGGATTCAGCAGGGATAATTGGACGTTTTCATCAGGTGAATATCCCTATATCAAGGGCGAAAAAGTAAATGTTATATTTAAGGATGCGTTTGGCAATGTTATTAAGAATGAAACATTAAATAAGGGTCAGAAGCTTGCTCAATCAACTCAAGCCCCTCAGAGAACAGGCTATACATTCCTTTATTGGATTAAGGACGATACAACAAGATTTGACGAGAACGCAAGGATTTATTTTGATGCAGTTGTAACGGCTGTTTACAGGAATGAAACTACATCTTATATACAGATTTATACAGCAGAAGAATTTAATAACATAAGGAATAACCTATCAGGCAGATATAGACTTGAAGCAGATATAGATTTGTCAAGTTTTGAAAATTGGATACCGATTGGTAAAACTGCATTGTCGGATAACGAATATACTCCATTTACAGGTGTTTTGAATGGTAACGGCCATAGCATTTCAAATGTAAAGATGGATACGACAGCGCTTACGGGCAAAGCTTCATACTTTGGAATATTTGCAGGTACTAATGGCGCAGACATAAGGAATATAACGGTTAATAATGTTACGCTCAATGCTAACATTACAGATGAAGAAGATATAGAAAATCTCAATTATACAGAATATGTTGGCGCAATTTCGGGTGTAAGCGTAAATACATATTTTAATAACTGTATCGTAAACGAGTTCAAGACAACAAATGTTGAACAGTTCTCAGGTGCAATAACAGCTTCATCAACTGAAAACAGTAAGATTGTAAACTCAAAGGTTACATCATCTGATATATCGGGCGCATACGCTGGCGGTATCGTTGGCGAACTCAAAAATTCGCAGATAACAGGAAGCAGCGTTGCAAGAACAAATTTCAGAGGTCCTGCAAGTGGAGGTATAGCAGGAACAGCTACATCTTCAAATATCAAAGGCTCGGTAGCTGAACATTGCATATTCGCTAATGCTTTCGCAGGCGGTATTGTTGCAAACGCACACTCAACTCAAATCAGCGAGTGCGTTGTTAAGAACGCAACATTTAGCGGTATCCGTAGCGGCGGCGCAGTAATGGAACTGAACGAAAATTCATTCTTAACAAGCTGTGCTGTTAAGAACGCAAGCTTTATTGATAGTTCATGCGCAGGTATAGTATTTGAAATTGACAATTCACAGCTTAAGGATTGTTATTTGAGGGATACTGAAATTACAGGCGAGGCTGCAAGCGCAGTTGCAGGGAAGATAAATAGCGGCGCAGTTATAAATAATATTGCTGTTTTCGGTTCGGTTACACTTAATAATGATTCTGCAATAGCTGTTTATACAGGCGAAAGCGAAAATATTTCAAATGTTTATTATGAAAATACAATAGTTGCTGGAAATAGCGACAATGCAGAATCTGTTACAGCTCAGGCGCTTAAATCGGGTTCACCGCTCAATGGTTTCTCAACTGATACATGGTCATTTGCGCAGAATGAATATCCATGCCTCAAGTTTGAAACTGTTACTACACCTGTTGTAACATCATATGTTGTAAAATTCATATTTGAAGATGAAGAAAATCCGATAGCTATACAGAATGTTATCGCAGGCAGGCTTGCACACGATGTTGAAGCTCCTGAAAAAGAGGGCGAAGTTTTCTGCTATTGGTCGGAAAATAGAACTACTCCGTTTGACTTTGAATCGAAGATTTATGACGATATAACACTCTATGCAGTTTATAGGCTTGGCGATGTTGCAATTACTATTACAGGCATTGAAGATGAAATTGTCGATACTGTTGAAATTCAGAAAAACAGCGAAATAACAAGCGAAGTTAAGGCGGAAATCGACAGCATAAGAACTGCTTACCTCAACGCATCCGATAACTATAAGTTTGTCGAATATCGTGTTGATGGCGAAGCAAACGAGCTCATCGGTATGACTGTTTCAAGCCCGATAATGGTTAAGATAATCGCAGATAAGTATTATAAAGTAACATTTATGAGCAAGGGGCAGACAGAAGCTGTTGATGTAAAGAAAGGCGAAACCGTTGCTGTTCCATCAACAATAAGCACAACTCCGTCACAGGGACAGCAGTTCCTTGGCTGGTTCGCAGGCGATGTTGAATATAATTTCAATACTCCTGTTAATAACAATATGCTTATAGAGGCGAAGTTCGGCACGATGAAATATAATGTTATATTCTATCAGGCAGATTCGTTCAATCCCGAAGAAAACGCTTTCGACTACTTTGAAACTTCTAAGGAAGAAAATGTTGAATATGGTTCAAGGGTTACTGCTCCCGAAGTAGAACACGTTCCCGAAGGCTATGAGTTTGTTGGCTGGAGCGAATCGGCGAAGCTTAATTCAGTCACTTCAAACCTCTATGTATATGCAAGGTATGAAAAGATAGTCGATAAAGCAACTGTTTACTTCTATGCGCATAGGGAAGGCGATGAATCAAATACATTCATTCGCTCGATTGATGTCGAGGTTGGTACAACTTTAAGAAGTGCAAATTATCCCGGAAGACCAAATTATACGGGCTATACATTTACTGCATGGGATAAAACAAGCGTTACTGTTACGGACAAGAACGCAAGCTATATCGTTATCGCAGAATATAGATTAAATTCATATACTGTTAAGTTCGTTGATGAGGGCTCAACAAGCCAGAGAACCGTTAAATATAATCAGATGGTTGGCACAGCTCCCGAAGCAAGGGGCAAAACGGGCTATATCTTTACAGGCTGGTCAGACGGAACAAATACATTTATGGAGCTTAACGATTATAGAGTAACAAAAAATGTAACATTCACAGCACTTTATACTGCAAAGATTGCAACAAACTTTATACTCTATGATGAACTTAAAGGCGAAGCTGTATTTGGTATAGAAGTTCCGTCAGAAACTCTCGTTCCATCAAGCGTAAACGAAATTAGAAGCGTTTATGAAAGCTATACCCTCGGAACAGTTACAGACGGTTATAAGTTTATAGGCTGGTTCGACAAAAACGGAAACGAATTTAACTTCAATAACGAAATTGTTGAACGTTATTCAATAGCTTATGCAAAATACGAAGTCGTAAAGGTAGCTCCTCTTGCAGATGCTATGCAGACAATTTCAGCAACGCAAGACCTCAATGCGGCTATCGCTCAGGCAAACGCAATAGGCGGTACAAATAGAGTTGAAATCTCACTTACAACAGATGCTAAAATTACAGGCATGGTAGACCTCACTCGTGCAAACGTTACAATCAACGGTAACGGCCATAAAGTTACAGGCGAATCAACAACA
>CADBRR010000107.1 GCA_902797145.1 uncultured Eubacteriales bacterium
CTATAAGTGTTACATCTACCATAAAAAACTCCGATTTATATTATTTTCGCCATTAAATGCAATTATATTGCAATTATCGGTGAAAATCAAGCAAATTATTCAGTTATTTTTATCCCTCGAACATTTTTCAGCATCAATAGCGAGTACGACCATAAGTGCGTCAAGCGCATAAGAATCATTTGCAACATCTATTGAATATGTATCCGTCAAGCGGAATATCTCCTTTGAAACATACGCAATCTGATTTCCGTGTGAATCGTTTATTGAGTAATCCCATTCAATAAAGTTGCCCCTTACGCTCCAGCCGTTATAATCTATCGAAAATTTAGGGCTAAACAGAGTTATATTTTTGCGTATCGAGCCTGCAAGCCTACCATCAATATATATATCAAACTTGGGAACAAAAGTAATTATTTTTTCCTTTATCATTCCGACTTCGTGTCCCTGCGCATCAAATATTTTCATACAATGACCCCATGAAAGTTGACCCTTTACAACGAACAGAGTTCTGCCCGATTCATCGTAAATATCATAGCTATCGAACCATGAAAACAAACGCTGTTTAAATAACATTCTCATTTTACATTACTCCTTTATCAATCAATTTATTCAACAGTCATTTCTTTATTTTTATAATTAAGATAAATCATAAATGCAACGCACATAATTATCTGCATCAAGCTCGAAGCAGGCGTACTCAAGCCAATATGGAAAAGCGTTGCGTTTTCAATACCGCTTATTATGAACGCGAGCGGAGTTCTAACGCACAATGCGCCTATTATTCCTTGGAGCATAACGAAAAACGTATTTCCACAGCCATTATAATAACCCATATAGCAGAAAAGAATCGAGGTCAAAAATGTATCTACTGCATACGCTTTTAGGTAATCGTGCGCTTTTAAAATAACGAGCGTATCCTTTGAGAATATCGAAGCGAGAATATCGCCACGCAAGAATGTAAATCCGCCAATGAATACAGCAACGCACAGCGAAGTCAATATTCCGCATTTGAGTGCGCTCTTTGCCCTATCAAGCCTGCCTGCGCCGACATTCTGCGCAACAAATGCCGACATAGCTTGAGAAAAAGCTGACGGAACAAGCATTATAAATGCGCATACTTTTTCTGCAACTCCAACGCCTGCCGATGATATAACATCAATCGAGTTTACGACCCCCTGAATTACGAGGAACGATGCGCCAACGAGCAGTTCTTGAAGCGCAATAGGCATACCAAGCTTCAATTCTTCAATGATGTATTGTTTGTTGAATCGGATATATTTTTTATCAAAATCAAAAGGCAATTCTTTTTTCATTATAATTATTACCGATATAATAACGCTTACAGCCTGCGCAAGTATCGTTGCAAGCGCTGCGCCCTTTGCGCCCATATTGAACACAGCAATAAACAATAAATCACCTACAATATTTATAACGCAAGCAATACATACTGTCATCAAAGGTGTTTTTGAATCGCCAATGCCCCTGAATATAGCGCCGAGCAAATTATAAAGACCGATAAAAATCGTTCCCATACCGCATACGGTTATATAATCGCAAGTATTTGAATACGCTTCTTCGGGCGCTTGAAGTAAACTTGCAATATTTTTTGTAAGCACAACAAGAACTACCGATGCTATAAAGCCAATTACAACGAACATAGCAATTCCCGAACCTATCGCCTTGCCTGCATCGGAGCGTTTGCCCTCGCCAATCTTCTGACCTACATAAACAGTTATGCCCATAGAAAGACCGCTTATAATCATAGTTACTGTCTGCATGATAATACTTCCCGTTGCAACGCCCGACACATCACAAGTCGTTGCAAACTGACCTACAACAAGCAAATCGACAGCACCATAAAGCGATTGTAAAAACAATGCAAAAAATACAGGTATTGCGAATTTAACGAGCAAAGGGAGAACTTTTCCCTCAGTGAAATTTCCGTTATTTTCCATAATATCTCCTTAAAAAAGCTGGATAAGGGTGGATATCTCAATCCACAGCCTTATCCAGCTAAACATTTACAACTTAATAAAACATAATTTGAATGTTTTGCCCTCCGAGCCAACAAAAACATTATATAACATTATGCCTGTAATTTCAATGGGGAATTATTTAAATAGTTTTCTTATAGTGTCCATTACCAAGAAATTCTATAAATCCTTTATCCCTCAAAAATTGAAGCTGTTGGCGTATTTTTGCCTCTATATTATTATTGTTTATATGACTTTGTTTGAGCTTTTCTGAATAAGCATATACTTGAGAAAGCGTAAACTCTGTCGTTTTAATATCATTTACACAATTTAATACATCAAAAAGCCAGCCTCTCGATTCAATGCTGCCTAATCTAAAGCGATTAGTTTTAGAGTAATTTTCAACAACATCTTGTATAGAATTAACATTGCCATTATTTATTATTTCGATCTTCCCCTGTTCAGGAATTTGGGAGTATAAGATATTGCATCCTACCCACCCTGCTCGCCTTGCTGTTTGCGCAAGCGGTTTTCTTTTTTCGATAATTTGAGGCACAAAGAAAAACTTTGGAACAAGTATAAGATTTTCAA
>CADBRR010000108.1 GCA_902797145.1 uncultured Eubacteriales bacterium
TCCACAGCTATCGCATACTCCTACTGTTGCGCCCTGCTCAAACTCTATTGTGCCGCCGCACATTTTACATTTGAATATTTCCATATTGTTTATTGCCTCACTTTAATATTCTGCACTTATTGTTTCTGTTATCTATAAGGTTTATAAGTTCTTCACTTATTTCCTTGACCTTTTCTTCATTGCTTTTATCAACTGCATCTGAGAACATTATAAGTCTATTTTCTATCTGCTTTTCTATGCTTTCGAGTTCAGAACTGCTTACCGGGTCAGAATACCTCAGCTTTTCATATACCTTTCTACATTCTGATTTTATGCTTTCGTTTTTTGCTCTATTGACAATGCTTTGCGCATCAACTGTCAAGTTCTTCATAACAGATATTTTATTATTTGTTTTTGTTTCAACTCTTTCAACAACATCGGCAGCCGCATTGACTTTTATCACTGATATTAAAGTAAATGCGATTATTGCTATCCATATAATAGCTCCTATCCATATTGGAAGTTCTTTTACCGCAATAAAAACTATGCTTGTGATAAAAGTGAGTACAAGCCCTGTATTGCTTATTCTTATAAGCGGAATATTGAGGAACAATCTTTCCTTATTTTTAGCGTTGAATGCAACATAAGCACAAGCAAGCTGAATCAGGAATGCCGCTGATGTAAATCCATATGCTATATAAAAATTGCTATTTTTCTCTATCGGTACAACAAATACTATTGCGCTGAACGCAACAAGTATTATTGCCCATATAAGTGCATACGTTTTAAAATTCTTATTCATAATATCTACCTCTTGCTATATTATCTTTTTGTTCCGCACTTAGGACAGAACTTGCCCGGTCTTTCAAATTTATAACCGCAGTTTGCGCATACATCTTCTGCTTTTGTTACGGGTGTTCCGCATTCATCGCAAAACGCTGCTCCATCTGTAAGTGCCGCTCCGCAATTTTCACAGAAGCTATTCACTGTCTGTTGTGGCGTATTCTGTTGCGCATTTGTATTTATGAACGCATTATTTATTGAATTTCCTACAACGCCACCAACGACACCTCCAACGCCTGCCATAGTTCCAAGCCCTACGCCGAGGTTTGTATACTGACCTACGGCTTCATTCTGCGCAACCTTTTCTGCTACATCAAAGCCTCTTTCCTGCGCATATGTATAGCCCTCCTGCGCACGCTTTGTAGCCTGCGCCTGTGAATCTATTACTACCTTCTGTGCTTCCGTCTGAGCATATATTAAGTCTGTCTGTTGACGAAGCCTTGCTTCTGCTATATCTGCATACTGACGGAAATGAAGTTCTTTGAATTTTTCATACTGTTTATCGCCGTCCGGCTTAACAACATTTGTCACAAAGAACCTTTCAAGTGATATTCCATAATCCTCAAAATCGGGTTTTAGCAATCTATGTATATTCTCTGAAAACAGCGTAAGGTTTTCATCAAGCTCAAATATATTTATGTTATTTGATTTTATGACCTGAGCTATATATGTTTTTACTCGTGTCATTAAAAATGCACGGAAATATGAAACAAGCTTCTGCTGGCTTAAATAATTTTCTGTCCCTACAAGTTTTAAAAGTAATTTTCGACTATCCTCTGCACGTAAGCTCATCTCCCCTGATGCGCCTATTGCAAGCGGAAAACCATACTGAGGATCTATATATTGTACCTTTGAATCAGTTCCCCACTTTATCGACATCTGCTCCGTCTTATTTATAAAATATACTTCGCAATGAAAAGGAGTCATATCGCCTGTCGTTCTGTTCAGCAATCTTGACACTCTCGGTATGTTCTGCGTTTCAAGCGTATATCTTCCCGGTCCAAACAAATCAAGTGCCTGACCGTTCATAAAGAATATTGCTTCCTGTGTTTCATGGACTATTAACTGTGTCAAGCTATTAAAATCCTCTTTCGGATGCTTCCATATAAAGGTAGTATTATCTCCCTCATATTTAATTACATCTGCTATCTGTGCCATTTTATTCCTCCTATGTCTTTATTTATTTTATTATATTACATATTATGTAAAGTTTCAACAATATACATATTTTTAGTAATAAAAAAGTACGCTGTATATAAACCAGCATACTTTTATTTATAGTTACAATTATCTATTTTCGTCCTCGCCTGCCATAAAGAACACGCCAAGCGTTCCCGGTCCGCAATGTATAGTTTCAACGCTTCCTGCCCTTGTTACATAAACATTTTTAAAATGTCCAAGGCTTCTTACCTTTTCGGCTATCTCGTCTATAATTGACTGGTCAAGCCTGCCCGTATGCGATACGAAAACTGCATCTTTATCGGCAGTTTTGAGCTGCGGGAGCAAATCATCATAATACTGACGAATAACATTTTCCTGCTTTCCACGATATTTTTTGCCAACAGTCAATTTCCCATCTGCAACGACTATTTTAGGCTTTATCTTCAATGCAGTTGCAAACAATGCTTTCGTTGCGCTGCATCTACCGCCTCTATGTATATACAATAGCGTTTCAATAACGGAGCTTGTGCGCACACGAGGAACGAACTGTTCAACCTTCCTTGCAACCTCTTTTAAGTCTGTTTCGCCCTGTTCTATTATATTTGCAGCCTTTAATATCAAAAGCCCTATTCCGGTGCAAAGATTTTTTGAATCAATTATTGCCACGTGTTCTTCATAACCTATCTCTTCAGCGGCAAGGCGGAAAACGTTACACGATGCTGAAAGATGTGATGAAATTCCGAAAAACAGAACATCATCTCCTGCCTGTTGAGCTTCTTTCAATGCTTCTTCCGCATCGCCTATTGAAAACGCTGCTGTCGTCGGCGTCGTCTTATTCTTATCCGACCATTCATATATCATATCGGGCGTTATATCGACCCAATCGGTGTACGTTTTATCGCCCATATTTACATATAATGGAATTATTTTTATATTATATTTTTCAATAAGCTCTGCGCCCAAGTCATTCGTACTGTCTGCATAAATTCTTATCATAAAGGATTACCTCCAATTATAATTAAATCATACCAAATTTAATTATACTCCTTTATTTCAAATTCTGCAAGACGGATAATGTTATAGCCTGTTCTGCCCATTTCTTACCCCGTTATATCATAAACGAAGCAATTATAACCGTTTTCCCAATCGCCATCAATGCTTACATGATACACCTTGCCATATTCAGGTGAAATAACCAATTCGTTCCCTACTTCCGCTTCATTAAACTCATCGTTATAGAGTGATACCGAAAATGTAAACTCCTTTAAATCATATTCAGGGAGCTGTTCACCTCTTACAAATTCAAAGCGTTCCTCTTTTATTAGCGGCACAGAGCTATTTGCATTTTGCACAGCGATTAAGCCGTCTTCTTCTTCAAATGAATAGTTGATACCTACACCATAAATTTCAGGCAGATTTTCAAATTCAACGCAGATTGTGAATTTATCATTATCGGGAACGACATCGCTTTCACCAATAACCGCATTCATATTAACGCTAACGAGCACAGCGAACCACACGCAGAACGTAATTGCGCACACTCTTAGAACCGAAAAATCTTTTTTTGAGAAAAGCCTTACAGCGCAAAGCGCAACAGCCACAACAAGATAAATAATGAACCATGCTGCATAAATCCTTGCCTGAGTAAGTCCATATGCGTCGATATACATATAAAGCCTTATTCCCGAAGACGCTGACAAAAGCAGAGTTACTATAAGTATTGCCATAAGCAGAACCTTAATTTTCTTTGTTTTTTCGGTATAAGTATTGATTACAGCGTACAATATAATGTTTATTGCGCAAACGCAGACAAGCTCCATAAATCCGTTTACAGCATATTCAGAATAAGTCAATTCTTCAGGCAAGCCCTGTATTCCCGTCAAATATGTAAACTGCACAAGCCCGAACAAGCAATAAACGCACAAAAGTGTAATTATTATAACGGAAACTATCGTTTCATCAAACCTTGCCCTGCTTGAATTTTGTGTATCTTGAAAACTATTTAGACCATTTGCAAGCGAATATATAAACGACCAGAAAAGCATCATAACAACGAATGCTGTACAAAGCCTTAATATAAACTCGCCCATGCTGAAATCTTCAAATATTCTGCCGATATTTATGCTCATAGCTTTATCGGAGCTTATAAGCAGCCATGCAACGATAACCGCAATAGGGAGTGCAATCAAAAGCCCTGTAATAACCTTTTTACTTTTTTCGTTATTCTTTGTTTTAAACGTACTTCCAATGCAAGTGAAGAACTTTCCAATCGACATAAACGGATATACGAACCAACCGCAAATGTATTCAACAGCCATTTTTCTTCCACGCATAACGATTATCGCATGGAGCATAAGCGTAAGATTTATTGCAACGAAGTTTAAAAACTCATTATAATGATAAATCTCGGTCATAACAAAATAAACGATTATGCAGGCAAGCAAAATAAAACCACCGACCGACTTTTTTGCCTTTTCCCAATACATATAATAAAAGCCTATCATATATATTCCCCAGAACAGCGCAAGCCTCAGAAAATAATGCGTGCTTTCATCGCCTGCATCGAATATATACCCAAACACCATAAAGCCATAGATAATACCCATTACAAGCGTTATTGCAAGCAAAATTCTATGCTTAAAATCAAAGTTTATTTGAGGTTTCATCTGCATCATCTGATAATTTCCGACATTCTCGTAAAAATTTTGATTATAGTTTTGATTGGAATTTTGATTTCCGTTATAATTCTGCTCCATCGTTATCCTCCTCATATTTCAATATATCGCCCGGTTCGCATTCGAGCGCCCTGCACAACGCATCAAGTGTTGAAAAGCGTATTGCCTTTCCCTTATTCGTCTTGAGTATTGACAAATTCGCCTGCGTTATGCCTATTTTTTCCGCAAGCGTTGACGAACTCATCTTCCGCTTCGCCATCATAACATCAAGGTCTATCTTTATCATATTTCACCTCATCACCTCATATAGTAAGGTCGTTTTCCTGTTTATAGGCTACTGCGTGTTCAAAAACATTCGTCATCACAAGCGAAAACAGTCCGCAGAACACAAGCACCACCGCACAAACAGCCGTCATAGGCGTAAAGTATATAAAGCATTTCACTATAAATAATATTGCCGTAAGCTCAGCAACTATTCCCATTCTCTGAAAAGCCTTAACGTTCCTTTCAACAAACGGGTCACCGCTCAGCGTTTTCATCATTCTTATAAGGTCAATATCTATCAAAAGCGTACCTATGCCTGCAAGATACAGGAATATCAAAATAAACATTCTATAACTCTCGCTCGATGCGTATGAATCCCTGAAAATATTCACCCACAAATCTATTGTAAACGGCATAGCCACAAGCGCCGCTACATTCAGCACAAGCACAAAATACAAAAGAACGTTCGTCAACAATATCAAAAATCTTCTCATATTACCTCCACATAAAAATAATAGCCCCTATTTCCTACGGTGCTATTATTGTATCACATATATTATTGAATTTCAATATATTTTTATCGAAAAACGATAATTTTTTATTTTTGAATGACATTGATATAGTTATAAGGAATTTCTATATCATAGAGTTTAAACGCTTCAAACATTCTTGAGTTGATATCGTTGATAACCTTTTCTGTTGCGATTGAATTATCGTAATAAACTGTTATCATCATAACGAGGGAGCTATCTGCGTATTTAATAAAATAAGCGGGGCTATAAATTTCTTTTCCGTCAGGGGCAACATATTGCGGTTTTGAAAGCGGGCTTGATTTAACGGTTTGCTGCATAACGCTTTTGACCTTTTCAATATCGCTATCATATGAAACGTTAAAATCGAACCTTATAGATCTATCTTTTCTGCCGAAGCTATAATTTGTAATCTCCATTGCATTAACTTTGCTGTTGGGGATGATATATCTGACCGTATCAAAACCGATAACGACAACGTGCCTTACGGTTATATCGGATATTATACCGATAGTTCCGTTATCAAACGCCACTCTATCGCCTATATCGAACGGTTTATTCATACTTATCATAAGCCCTGCAAGAATATCCTTAATAACATCTTGCGCAGCAAATGCAAGCACAGCACTTATTATAGCCGTTCCGCCGAGCAACGTTTGCCATACGGACCTTGTTCCGTCAAAAGCTGATATCGCAACAACGATTATAACAACAAATATAACAATATTATTCACACGCTCAAAGAAAGCAAGGTGTAGTCCCTTATGTTTTTCTTTAAGCTTATTAAAGACTCTTTTATTTATCTTTGTCGTTATATATGCAAGCACGACCGTAATTACGAGTGCTGCAACAAATATAGCGGTTGATGACCAATCATTGTTTTCAAGCTCGATTTTCATAACTTCACCCACATAAAAATTATTTTAATTCACGTTCATTATTTTTTTCTGAAAATATTATCTCTTTTCTATACATATTCCACATCAAATAATATGCAGAACCTACTCCCAATAGTGTTATTAAAAGCGCAAATATAATATTACTTCCATACGGCATAAGTATATATTGCATTGCCTTTTCAAAATTAAATTCTCTAACTGCATTTATTGCAGCAGCTAAAAGCCCTAATATTTGCCCAGCAACGGAACTTATTATTAGCCTTCTTCTTAA
>CADBRR010000109.1 GCA_902797145.1 uncultured Eubacteriales bacterium
ATGCTCTCCCAGCTGAGCTATGCTCCCATACAGGCTTTTCGGTTTCCGTGTCTTGGCTATCGCCTTAACACGAATAGTATTATAACCAATCCCGAATGAAAAGTCAATACTTTTTTTAAAAAAATTTTTATTTTTTTATTTGATATTCATTTTTTCCCAGTTTTCTCGCAATAATTCCAAATGTCAAACATGCATATGAAATGATTCTATAATATAGGCTATATTTACCGAGAAACGAAACAGCAAAAATAATTGCTGCAACAATAAAATATTTTTTGTATGGTACAATGCTAAATGGTGATGACATTACTTTTTTTCTGCTCCACCTCTCCCCTGCTTCACGCATTTCTATATATTTATTTATATCATCTTCAGAAATATTTTCAAAATATCGACTTTCACCCGATTTTTTACAAGCATTGATTATATCATCTGCGCATACCACAACTATTTTTTCAATAAAATTGTTTTTTGCTATAACAATTTTTGTTATCATCTCGTCTACCGCTTTTTTATCCGAAGCAGGATTTATTGATGCAATAATTATTCCTGCTTTGTTTTCATTTATCGCTTTTCGATATGCACAAAGGACATCGTCGGCGCAAACGCCATCAACTTTCTGTAACGCATACAAGTAATAATCATTAATTTCATTTGCTTGAACATATTTTTGTACGCATTGAATAAATTCTTCCTCATTCAAAAGAAGCAGCGAATTAAATATCATATTTTTTTCAATTCTCTTATTTTCATTTATGATAAATCGCTTGAACTTTATATCGTTTATTATGATATAAGTTATTATAATCAACATAATAGTTATTATGGACAGAATCAGAGACAGCAGATTATCATAAAAGATACTTGAAAACAGCACATATAAAATAGCAAAAGTCAAAATGGAGAACGAAATCGTATCAACAGCTCGTGCAAGTTTTGTTCTTCCTCCATACATTTTCTTTAAATAATAGTTTTTAACATTCTTATCCATATACGTATAATCTCCTGTATCATTTTTTAAAATATTCCCATAAAAATATTTTTCATACAAATTTTTAAATATTTAATGCAAAACTCTTTTAAATAGTGTATAATAATAATAAACAGATGAAAGGAGGTCGATTGTTATATGCAAATAGGTATTTTGGGCGGAACATTCGACCCTATACACAAGGGACATATTGAAATTGCAAAGAATGCACTTAGCATATGTAATCTTGACAAGGTCATAATTATGGTCGCTGCCAATCCGCCCCACAAAACAGATAACGACAAACGAACTCCTGCCGACATCCGTTTTGAAATGACAAAAAATGCACTCGAAGAATTTGAATATATTGAGGCATCTGACATAGAACTTCATCGTGAAGGCAAGAGTTATACTGTAGACACGCTACATTATTTGAAAGAAATTTATCCCGATGATGATTTATGTTTCATAGTCGGTGGAGATATGCTTTTAAATTTGCCGAAATGGTATCATGTAAAAGAAATTTTTTCACTCGCTAAAATAATTGCATTTATCCGCAAAGGAATAGATGCAGATTATGGAGAAGTAGTGAAAAAGCTTAAATCGGATTTTTCTGCACGAATTGAGCTTGTTGAAAGTGAAATCAAGGAAGTTTCATCAACAGAAATCAGAAATAAAATTCATGATTCTTTGCCTGTTGACAATTTAATAACAAGTACAACCGAAGAATTCATTCATATGAATATGCTTTATTTGTCAGATGAAATAAAATCGTTGCAGGAAAAGGTAAAGCCTATGCTTACAGAAAAGAGATATATACATACCATTTCAACTGCAATTACATCAATAAAACTTGCAAATAAATATGGTGCTGATACGAGAAAGGCTCATATTGCAAGCATACTTCATGATTGCGCAAAATATGTTCAAAATCCTGAAAGTCTATGTGAAAAATATGGTATAACGCTTGATAAATACGAGCTTCAGGAAAAAGAACTTATTCACGCAAAGCTTGGAAGCGTTATTGCAAAGAATGAATTTCATATTGAAGATGATGAAATAATAAATGCTATAAGGTATCATACAACTGGCAAAGAAAATATGACGACACTTGAAAAGGTCATATATCTTGCTGATGCCATTGAACCGCATAGAAAATACGATGGTGTGAAACGATTAAGGCAGTTAAGTATGGAATCGCTCGATGAAGCCGTTATAGCTTCGCTTGAAGGAACGATACATCATTTAAACAATAGCGGCTCAACAATACACCCTGATTCTATAAGGGCATATGAATATCTTAAAGGTCAGGAAAAATAACACAGAATTTTATAAAGGAGATAATACTATGAGAAACACAACAAAGGAACAGGTTCTTGAAATTTGTAATGTGCTTTATAACAAGAAAGCGCAGGATATAATCGCACTTGATGTTGCAGACAAGACTATTGTTGCAGAGTGGTTTATTATTTGTAGTGGTAGATCAGTTCCGCAGGTAAAGTCACTTTGCGATGAAATAGAAGATAAATATTATGATATGGGGCTTGAACTCAGGCGTAAAGAGGGTTATGAAGACGGAAGATGGATTGTTCTCGACTTTTCAAATATTCTCGTACATATTTTCCATCCCGAAGAAAGAAAATTCTATAATATGGAAAGGCTTTGGGAAAACGGTATAGATAAGTGCATTAATTTCTCAAAGGAAGAAGATGCAAGGCTTGATGCGCTCAGAGCAGAGCAAAAGGACAAGTAATACATTATTTTTTAAAAAACAGTTGACAAAACTAAATTTTCGTGTATAATTGATAAAGTGATGTGGTTGTGTTTCACAACCACGGATATGCCCAGTTCGTCTAGTGGCCTAGGACGCTGCCCTCTCACGGCGGAAACAGGGGTTCGACTCCCCTACTGGGTGCCAACAGCAAGCTACGCTTGTTGTTTTTTTATTTATAGCGCAAAATAAACGCCTATCCCCTTATTGAACGGGGATAAGCGTTATTGTTTCTCTATCGTCATATCGTTCCACTTTATAGAGTCTTGACTTGCCATCATAACCTGAATAACCACAAGCTGACAACATTTTTTCAAGCTCAGCATCGTTTGGACGATATACTATAAAATAATCAAATTCCCTTGCCCTTGAAGTATCGTTTGCTTTGCTGACTTCAGGATACAAATAATCAAGCACCATACAATGCTTTGAAGTAAATTCATATCGCATAATATAGTAATATAAATCTCGCCTTCCGCCATCGCCCACATACATCATAATGCTTGAATTGCGTGGAATATACTGTTTTGCAATATCAACCGACTCTTTGACCCTATGGCGTTCTGATTTAGAATAATCCGGTCCGGCAAAAAGCATTATAATATTCGATATGCAAATTAAGCAAACAACAAGTGAAACACACGTAGATTTAATCAATACCATTTTATCGCAATACTTAATTTCATCAATAAGCATATACATTGATGAAATAACATATGCCACCATAAGCGCTGCCTGATATCTATCAAATGAAGCCATTACAGAAGCTTCATCTTCAGGAAGTATAGCAAGATAGAATATGAGCATCAGCAATATAAATCCAAGCACGAGCATATCAAGCCATACCATTTTTTGTAGCAGTTTTCTTGCCCTATCATGAGTTACTAATCCTATAATAGCAACAAGCATTAGAACATTTATAGCTAAAAATACCCATAAATTCAAAGACTGTGTGTTGAACAAAGCATTTGAAAAGTTCCATACAAAGGAGCTTATGAACTCATCGGAGCGTTCCGCTATATATGCCGAAAGCTTATTTATAACAAAGATAGAGATTAAAATTACAGAAACTATGCTTATATTGCGCCTAACCTTTTCGTTTTTAAATGCGCTTATAATTTCATAAATAATTACAATTGCAGTATATAAGAACATTGGCGCAACTGCGCTAAATATTTTTTCTTGACCAGAAACATCTGCAAATACTTGCGGATATGCGCTTTCTGCGTACTTTGCCCAGAAATAATATAGTACAGTTGGGGCAATACCAAGCAAAATCCTAAGCACCCTTCCTTTTGAGAAAAACGCTTCCATATCCTCTTTTTCTGCATTGAGTCTATTTATTATTACAATAGCAATAAACGAAAACAGCGCAAATACGAAACCATTTGTTTTAATCATGCACATAAACATAATCAAAGGAATATATCCGTATTGTATGCTTTTCTTATCCCTTACCGAGTTGAATGCAATAATTATTATGGCAGCTAAAAAACAACCTTGAACACCATCTGTAAGCAGATTATAAATGCTCAATATATCGTTATCGAGCCTTATAAATACAAGCGAAACTATGCTCAAAAGTATAAGCGCAGGTATAATATGTTTGCCATTTTCACTTTTTCTATCAACTCCCATAAAAATTACAGACAGCACACCACATAAAAGCATTGCCTGCGCAATAAGCGTTATTCCCTCTGAATATCCGCAGAACAAGCAAAACGCATAAATAAAGCTTGCTGTTGCGGGCGGATAAAGTTCAAACGCAACTACTGTATTTTCATCAGGGAATGAATCAAACGAAATTAACTCTTTAACAATAGTTCCCCAATGCGAAAAGTTATCGTAATGAGTATATGTTACATTATAAAGCCTTAAAGAGAGTAATATGAACGCAATTAAAAATATGACTGTGCCTACGCTAAATGCCTTTTTTACATCATACTTTTTCGTCAATACACCGATAATATTATAAATCAGTGCAACGATTCCAAAGCCTATAATTGCATATGTTCCTTCTTTAAGCACACCTAAAAGCCCTGAAATGATAACAGCAACACCTATGCTCGCCATTGAAATAAGCGGCAACGCTTCTGACCTTGTATTCAGATATCTGTTAAATAGCATTGATATACCTGCAATAGACAATAGGAATATCATTGCTCCAATTATAAAATGAATCATGCCGTCCATAATCCCCCGAATTAATTTATAGCTTAATTATATTATTTTCGCAAATAAATGTCAAATATAGTTGATGTATTTGCTCAATTTTGATAAAATAATTGATGTTCAAAGGAGATAAAGATATGAAACAGGAAAACAGCAGAAATTCTGCACTCGATATTACACGCATTTTTGCGTTGTTTTGCGTTGTAAGCGTACATTTTTTTCTTAACAATGGTTTTTATCAGCAAAAGGTTGAAGGCATAAATATGTTTATTATGTTTTCGATGCGCTCGTTGTTTATGGTATGCGTGCCTCTTTTCCTTGTACTTACAGGATACCTTATGAACAAAAAAGAATTATCTAAAAAATACTATAAGGGCATAATCAAAACTATTTCCATCTATATACTTGCAAGTATTTGTTGTCTTACATATGATTGCATTTTCAACGGAAAAGAGTTTAACCCACTCTCTTTTCTTGACTTTTCAGCAGCTAAATATTCATGGTATGTTGAAATGTACATAGGTTTATTTCTTATAATCCCGTTCTTGAATCTTATTTATAATGGACTTGATTCAAGAAAGAAAAAGATTATTCTTATTATAACGATGCTTGCTATAACAATGCTTCCTGTATCGTTTAATATCCACTTTAAAATCTTTCCTGCATTTTTTAACAGTCTTTATCCTATTACATATTATTTTATCGGAGCTTTTTTATCTGAATATAAAATAAAAATAAAACCGATAATTAATGTAGGACTTATTGTTACAGCATCAGTAATAATTGGATTTTTCAATTATTATATGAGTTATGGCTCAACATTTCGCTGGGCTGGATATAACGATTGGGGAAGCTTGCAGTGCACAGTTATGACAACGCTTGTTTTTATATTGTTAAGCTCTATAAGAACCGATAACTTTCGACCTGTTACAAGGAACATATTAGCAAATATTTCATCTGTTACATTTGGGGCATACCTCGTATCTTATATATTTGATAATATCTTTTATCCTATTCTGAACGGGTATATTTTAGATATACCGTCAAGGCTCCCCTATTATTTTATAATAGTTCCTTGCGTATTTCTTTGTTCAATTATTTTATCTTATGTGCTTGACAAAATCTATTTTATGTTTAAAAATATTATTGGTTCAATAGTTGAAAGGAGTAAAGTTCATGAAAATATCAACTAAAGGCAGATATGCTTTACGCATTATGATAGATTTAGCTCAGAATGCAAATGATGGGTTCGTTCCGCTTTCAGACCTTGCAAAACGTCAGGATGTATCGCTTAAATATCTCGAACAAATTGTCGCTATGCTCAACAAAGCAGGTTACGTAACATCATTTCGTGGTCATCTTGGTGGTTATAGGCTTTCAAAGCCTGCAAGCGATTATAAAATCGGCGATATTCTTCGTGCGACTGAAGGAAATATCGTTCCTCATGGCTGTACTGATGGCGAATATTGCAACCACAGGGAAAATTGTAAAACATTTAGTTTCTGGCAGGGACTTGATAATGTCATAAACGAATACGTTGACAGCGTTACACTTGAAGATTTAATTAAATAATATATTATTTTTTATTTTCAATTCCTATTGACTTTATAGGATATGGGTGTTATAATTCCTATTGAAAAGATAGGAAATGAGAAATTTACCGAAAGGAAGAGTTATTATGAAGAGCATTTATTTCGACAACGCTGCAACAACAAGGCTTGATGAAAATGTTTTAAAAGAAATGATGCCATACCTTACAGAAAACTATGGTAACGCATCATCAATATATAAGCTTGGAAGAGAAAGCCGCAAGGCAGTAGATGAAGCAAGGGCAAGAATTGCAGCAGCAATCAATGCAAAACCTGAAGAAATTTATTTTACTGCTGGCGGAAGCGAAGCTGATAATATGGCAATTCGTGGCATAGCATACGCATATGCAAAGAAAGGCAGACACATTATAACATCACAGATAGAGCATCCTGCTGTACTTGAAACTTGCAGACAGCTTGAAAAAGAAAAGTTTGAAGTAAGCTATATAGGCGTTGATGAAAATGGTATTTTGAAGCTTGACGAACTCAAAGCTGCTATAAGGGAAGATACTACGCTTATTACAGTAATGTTTGCAAACAATGAAATTGGTACCATTCAGCCTATCGAAGAAATTGCAAAAATCGCTCATGAACACGGAATTTACTTCCACACTGATGCAGTACAGGCAATAGGTAGCATAAGAATAGATGTTGATGCTATGGGCATTGATGCGCTTTCAATGTCAGGTCACAAATTCTATGGTCCTAAGGGTATTGGCGCACTTTACCTCAAGAGCGGAATAAGGGTTCAGAAGCTCATAAATGGTGGTCACCAGGAAAGAAATAAACGTGCTGGCACCGAAAACGTTCCCGGAATAGTTGGTATGGGTAAGGCTATTGAGATGGCATATGAGAATTTCGATGAACACGTTGAACATATGAGAACGCTTCGCAATCATTATATCGAAGAGGTTCAGAAGAGGATTCCTTATATAAGAGTAAATGGCGACCTCGAACGCAGACTTCCCGGGAATGCTAATATTTCATTTAGATTCATCGAAGGTGAAGGAATGCTCCTCAGGCTCGACCTTGCAGGAATTTGTGCATCAAGCGGAAGCGCTTGTACAAGTGGTTCACTCGATCCGTCACACGTTTTGCTCGCTATCGGACTCCCCCATGAAATTGCGCATGGTAGCCTCAGAATACAGATTGGCAAGTACAACACATTAGAAGAAGTTGATTATCTCGTTGATAATCTTGAAAAAATAGTAAAGGGGCTCAGAGATATGTCACCTTTATATGACACATTCATCAAGGAGGGCAATAAATAATGGAAGCATACAGCGAAAAGGTTATAGAGCATTACTCAAATCCGAGAAATGTTGGTGAAATAGTAGATGCAAGCGGCGTCGGTGAAGTTGGAAACCCCGTATGTGGCGACATAATGAGAATTTATCTCAAAATCGAAAACGATGTAATCACAGATGTTAAATTCAAGACATTCGGTTGTGGTGCAGCTATCGCATCAAGCAGTATATCAACAGAGCTTATAAAAGGCAAGACGATTGATGAAGCATTGAAAATAACAAACAAACAGGTTGTTGAAGAACTTGGTGGACTTCCCCCTGTAAAACTCCATTGCAGCGTTCTTGCAGAAGAAGCTATACGCTCAGCAATTGCTGATTATTACAGAAAAGAAGGTAAGCTCACGGAAGACGAAATCAAAGCTAAATGCGGTGACACGGCAAGCCATTGTGAAGATTGCCACCACTAAAAATACAATTTACCTCGCTTAATTTATTTTGTTTATTTTGTTTAAAAATACTCGACCGTCTAATTATGGCGGTCGAGTATTTTTATAATTCAATTTTAATTGTGTCTGATAAGTCTACATTCTGCTGTATAATCGGATTTATAGAATACTCCGCTGTACACTCTTTCAAATATACAGTTTTTCCAGAATTTTCAGGAAGAATATCGCTATCATTTTTTAAAATCGTAAATATGTTATGCGGAACTGAAATCATATATTCGTTTATATTTTCATTACAGAATCTTTTCCTTAACTCATCACTAATTTTGAAAGCAGTATACTCATCAGAAAACATATTTCCCGAACCATTACACTTTTTACAATCCTCGCCAATAATTTCAGAAATTGGCGGGGATGTTTTCTTCCTCGTCATTTCAACAAGTCCAAGCTTTGTTATTCCAAGCACATCTGATTCAATTTTATCTTTTTTAAGTGATTCACGCAATTCACGAATAACTTCGTTCTTATCATAATCGCTTTTCATATCAATAAAATCAATTATAATAATTCCGCTTATATTTCTTAATCGAACCTGCTTTGCTATCTCACGAGCAGCTTCTACATTAACAGCAACAATCATATTTTTATCAGTCTTTTTGTCATCAAATCCACCCGAATTAACATCAATACACGTAAGCGCTTCTGTCCTGTCAATAACGATATATGCTCCACTTTTCAGCATTACTTTTCTGTCAAGAATATGTTTTTCCGCATCGCTAACATCATATTCATACCACAATTTACTTTCGTCATCAAAAACAATCTCAGCATTGTATGAACTATGATTTTTCATAAAATCAACAAGCGATTTATAAACTTGTTTATCATTTACGATTATTCTTTCGATATCTGTTTGCATCATATCACGAATAACCCTATACGCAAGCGGTTCTTCCGATTCTATCAATAAAGGCGCCTTAGAAAATCTGCCCTTTTCAATAACGTTATTCAATCTTTGTTTAGCGCAAATTATATCTTCGCAAATAATATTCTCGTCTTCCCCATCTGATGATGTTCTAACGATAACTCCAATATTCTCGGAAATATTTTCTTTAAAAAGTCTTTCGAGGCGATTTCGTTCTTCTGATGAACGAATTTTCCTTGACACACTTATTCCCTTTGAAAATGGAAACAACACACAATATCTTGATTGTATTGATATATTTGTAGTTACCCTTACGCCTTTTTCACCCGATGGTTCTTTTATTACCTGAACAAGTATTTCCTCGCCTTTTTTTAAGTCTGAAAACTTTTCACCCTCGCACATATCACCCGAATAAAGGAACGCATTCTTATCAAGCCCTATATCTATAAAAGCCGCTTTTATTCCTTCTATAACATTTTCAACCCTGCCAACATATATATTGCCAACAACGCTTTTATTGTTCGTTTTCTCAATATGCAGTTCAACGACTTCTTTATTTTCACAAAGTGCGACCCGATTTCTTTTTCGGGTCACATCAACTAATATTTCTTTTTTCATAAAATTATTGTTTTATTTCGTATTTGGGCATTATAAATCCATCATCTGAATAAATGACTTGTCTGTGAACCATATGGCTAAATTCGATTCCAAGCTTTTTCTTGATTTCGCCCATAAGCACATCAATATTTAGGCTTCCACTCGCATTTATAACGCCAACAACAGTCAATAGCGCTTCATTATCATTCAATTTCATGGCGCTAAGCTCAAGTATTAAAGGTCTTATATCAACCTGCTTTTCAGCACCCGATTTTGTTTTTTTCATAACTATGATTTCGCCTGACATAAGTTCATCAACAGCCTTTAAAAGCTTTTCATAGTCATATCCATTTTCAAAAGATAATTTCACAAGCGATTTTGCAGCAACCATCATTGTCGATAATGTTTTCAGCTTGTCCTCTGCTTTTTTCACTTCAAGAATCCTAAACCCTTCGGGAAGCGCTTCGTTCATTCTATCCATAAATTCCTGTTCGGGCATATCTTTTTCAAGCTTTAAATCGAACCATTCGCACGAGCTTGTAACCCCAACTGACAGCGCTGTTGCAAACGAAATCAACGGATGCGGATTAAACCCTTGTGAATATGCCATAGGTATCTGCGCACGCCTTAATGACCTTTGAAGCGTTCTCTGTATATCAAGGTGCGATAAAAACCTCACCTTATCGCCTTTTTCAAATCTTGCAATAATCTTCATAATCTTCACCAAAGCAGCCGTTACAGCCCTTTCTGCAATCCCTTGTAACACAAGCCTTAAGCGCCTGCGCATATTCTCGTTTTAAATACTGCTGTTTAACAAGCATATCTATATGTCCCCATGGCAGAACCTCATCTATATCTCGCCTTCTATGCGCATAGAAATCAGGATCTACACCACATTCTGCAAATGATTCGTCCCATGCTTCTTTCTTGAAATGTTCAGCCCACGAATCAAACCTTGTCCCTCTTCTATATGCGCCAATCAAAACGTCCGAAAGCTTTCTATCGCCCCTTGAAAATACAGCTTCAAGTACGCTTACTTCTGAAGTATGATATGCAAATTCAACACCCCTTATCCCTTTGAGTGCATTTTTAAGGAATTTCTGTTTTTCAAGTATTTCGTCCATTCGTATCTGCGGCTCCCACTGAAAAGCCGTAAACGGCTTCGGAACAAATGTTGATGCACTAACAGTAATCCTAAGTCCTTTGCCTCTCTTCTCTTTAGGGATTGAGTAATAAAGCATTGAAACTTTTCTTGCAAGGTCTGCAATTCCCTGTATATCATCGTATGTTTCTGTTGGAAGACCTATCATAAAATAGAGTTTTACACCGTTCCAGCCTGATTCAAACGCATCTTTTGCGCTCCTTAACAAATCTTCTTCTGTAACGCCTTTATTTATTACATCACGGAGTCGCTGCGTTCCAGCCTCCGGCGCAAATGTAAGCCCTGCCTTTCTGACTTCCTGCATATTTTCAAGCTCATCTTTGAGGAACGAGTCAATTCTCAATGATGGAAATGATACAGAAACCCTCTTGCTTTCAAATGTATTTATAATTTCAGGAACAAGCTCATGTATCTGCGAATAGTCGCCTGAACTTAACGAAAACAAAGATACTTCATCATAGCCTGTACAGCTTATAAGATTTTTTGCCTGTTCCATAACAGTACTCATTTTACGCTCCCTTATAGGGCGATATATATATCCTGCTTGGCAAAATCTACAACCTCTTGTACATCCTCTGAAAATTTCAAGCGCTATTCTATCGTGAACTATCTGCATATGCGGAACTATTGGTTTTCCAATATATTCTGCTTCGTCAAGATTCTTTATAGCGTTTCTTTTAATTATATCAGGCGCATCATCAACCAGTTTTTTAAGCCCCTTGTACATTCCGTTTTCGTCATACTCTGGTTCGTAAAATGACGGAATATATACGCCACGGAGCTTGCTCCACGCATGAAGTATTTCTTTTTTTGTAGCACCATTGTTTTTCATCTGCTTATAGACTTCTACAAGCTCATTCATTATTTCCTCGCCATCGCCAATTATAGCAGCATCGACTATATTTGCTATGGGTTCAGGATTACAAGCGCAAGGTCCACCGCATACGATAAGGGGTACATCTTCCCCACGCTCTGCAC
>CADBRR010000110.1 GCA_902797145.1 uncultured Eubacteriales bacterium
AGAAACGGAGGCCATCTTGCCTCTAATCTCGGCGTTGTCGAACTGACAATTGCGCTCCATAAGGTATTTAACTCTCCTGATGATAAGATAATTTTTGATGTGGGGCATCAGGTATATCCTCATAAAATTATTACGGGGCGAAAAGATAAATTAGACACTTTGAGAAAAAATAACGGCTTGAGCGGCTTTCCTAAGCGTGAAGAATCTTTCCACGATGTTTTCAATACAGGTCACGCAAGCACTTCGATATCTGCAGCGCTTGGAATTATGCGTGCAAACAAAATTTGTGGCAAAAATGATTCTGTTGTTGCTGTTATAGGCGATGGTTCTTTAACAGGTGGACTTGCATTTGAAGGGCTAAATGATGCGGGTCAAAGCGGATTGCCACTAATCGTTGTGTTGAATGATAACGATATGGCAATATCAAAAAGCGTTGGTGCGTTGAGCCATACGCTTACAAATATGCGTTCAAGCATAAAATATCAAAATATTAAAGGCAATATTAAAAATAAGTTAGGTTCAATTCCTGCTATCGGTAAAGGTATAGTTAGATTTATAGAAAGAGTAAAAAGGCGAATAAAATATATGCTCGTACCGAATGTTTTTTTTGAATCTATGGGTTTTGCATATATTGGTCCTGTTGATGGACATGATATTAAAGAACTTACGATTGCACTAAAAAAAGCTAAAGCTTTTAATAGGCCAACAATAGTTCATGCTGTTACTATAAAAGGGATGGGATATGAACCAGCTCAAAATAATCCGTCAAAGTTTCATGGTATTGGCGCTTTTGACAAAGAAAGCGGAGAAGTAAAAAATAAAGCTAAAACGAGCAATTCTAAAGAATTTGCAAAAACTCTTATAGAGATAGCGGAAAAAAACGATAAAGTTGTTGCAATTACTGCTGCAATGCCCGATGGAACAGGGCTTATAGAATTTGCAAAAAGATTTCCGGATAGGTTTTTCGATGTAGGCATTGCAGAACAACACGCAGTCACAATGGCAGCAGGAATGGCTTCGGGTGGAATAAAACCGGTCGTTGCAATTTATTCAACATTTTTGCAACGTGCATATGATGAGATTCTTCATGATGTTTGTTTGCAGAAATTGCCTGTAATGCTTGCGGTAGATAGGGCAGGACTTGTAGGCGACGATGGTGAAACACATCAGGGCGTATATGATATTGCTTATCTTTTGACTATGCCGAATATGATAATTATGTCGCCTTCGAGCGTTGAGGAACTCAGAAATATGATAAGGCTTGGAACAGAGCTTGACTCGCCTTGCGCTGTGAGATATAATAAAGGTCTGCTCGAAAGTAGCAAAAACGATGCCGAAGAAATAATTGTTGGTAAATGGAAAAAAATAAAAGATATAAATGCAATAACTGTTATTGCAACGGGAAGACTCGTTCAGGTGGCAAAAAATGCCTGCGATGAAGATGTAGGGCTTATAAACGCAAGATTTATAAATCCTATGGATAAGGAAATGCTTGATGAAATAGGTGCAAGTGCTAAAAAAGTAATAACTATTGAGGATGGAATAGCATCTTCGGGTATGGGAATAAGGATAAGTGAATATCTTTCACATTATGGTGTTGAAACGTATTGCATGGGAGTCAGGACAGAACCTGTTGTGCAGGGAAAGGTATCTGAGCAGGATGAATTGTGTCATATGACTTGCGAAGATATAAAAAATAAGATAGATGAATTGAGGAATATCATATGAAAGGAATAAGGGCAGATGTACGTATGGTGGAGCTTGGTCTTGCTCCAACAAGGGAAAAGGCAAAGTCCATAATTATGTCGGGTATGGCTATGATAAACGGCAAGGTTATAGATAAAGCAGGAACGACCGTAGCTACCGATGAAATAATTGAAATTAAAGATAATACTTTACCATATGTAAGCCGTGGTGGATTGAAGCTTGAAAAGGCAATAAAATATCATGGCGTTACGCTTGAAGGACTTGTTGCGCTTGATGTAGGTTCGTCAACAGGTGGTTTTACCGATTGTATGTTGCAGAACGGAGCGAAGAAAGTATACTCTATTGATGTAGGTTATGGTCAGCTCGATTGGAAGCTTCGCTGTGACGAAAGAGTAGTAGTTATGGAACGGACAAATGCAAGGAATATGGAAAGCAGTTGGTTTGATGAAGTTCCTGAGTTTGCTTCAATAGATGTTTCGTTTATATCGGTTAGGCTAATTTTGCCAAACCTCAGAAAATGTTTAAAGACTGGTTCTCAGCTTGTAGTTCTTGTTAAGCCCCAGTTTGAAGTAGGTAAAGGCAAGGTCGGTAAAAATGGCGTTGTTAGAAGCAGCGAACTTCATAAAGAGGTGTTTATGGAAATTGCACAGTTTGCATATAATTCAGGGTTTGATATAACTTCTGTTGATTTTTCACCGATAACAGGTCCTAAAGGCAATATAGAATTTTTGTTGCTGCTTAAAACTGAAGCTGATATAATCGAGAGGGAGCTTCCTGAAAATATACAGCAGGATATAGAAAATTCAGTAATAACAGCACATGAAACGCTAAGAATATAAAAAATTATGAAGAAATTTGAAAAATACTCTTGCAAAATGAATAAATATAATATATTATACTTATATGGGTCGCATGGTGGTTAAAATGGAAAGAAAATGTATAGGGATTTATACCAATCCAAATAAAGAGGATGCAGTAAGGGCACTAGGCAAAGCAATTGAGTTGTTGACGAATAACGGATATGATTGCGCAGTACCTGAAATAGAAATTCCTGCATTGGATAATAGCATAAAAGAGAATACAAAGATATTCGCAATAGAGAATAAGAAGATAGAGCTTCTTGTTGTACTTGGTGGCGATGGTACTGTTATGCGTGCTATTAATATTTCATTGGAATATGATGTTCCGATACTTGGAATCAACTTTGGAAGAGTTGGTTTTTTGTGCGAAGTGGAGTTTGAAAACCTTATTGATGCGGTAAATGCAGCAGTAAGTGGAGAATGCAGTATAGATAGAAAGATGCTGATAGACGGCTACCTCAATGGCGAAAAACAATATACTTGCTTGAATGACTGCATTGTATATAAGAGAGTTTTTTCAGGTGTTGCAGATGTCGATGTTTATATTGATGAAATGGATGTCGGCAGAATTATGTGTGACGGAATAATAATCAGTACACCTACAGGTTCGACTGCATATTCAATATCAGCTGGTGGCCCTATAATTGCAGATGGGCTTGATATTATGTTGGTAACACCAATATTTTCTCATTCTTTGTGCATAAAACCGATAGTAGCAAAGGATAGTTCAACTATAAAAGTAGTTACCAATAACGATACGGTTTCATCATTTGATGGACTCAAGAATATCGAACTTAAAAAAGGCGATATAATGGAATTTAAAAGAAGCGAAAGGCAGGCAACTTTCATTAGTTTTAAAAAGCGCAATATATTTAGCCTGCTTCGTGAGAAATTAAAATAAATACAATAATAATTTGTCAGGGGGAAATAAAAGTAATATGAAATCCGCAAGACACGCAATGATTTATGAACTTGTAAACTCAATTGATGTTGAAACACAGGACGAGCTTGCAGCGCTCCTCAAAGAACGTGGTTTCGTTGTAACACAGGCTACTGTTTCAAGAGATATTAAGGAATTAAGACTTGTAAAGACGCTTACACACGAGGGAAGATATAAGTATATCGTATCCGAAACAGGCGATTCAGGTTTGCAGAATAGATTTGCAACGATACTTTCACATTCATTTGTATCAATTGAAAGGTCAGGCAATATTATAGTTATCAAGACTCTTACAGGTACTGCTGGTGCAGCAGCTGAAGCTATTGATTCGCTTAAGTGGAAAGAGATTCTTGGTTCAGTAGCAGGTGATAACGCAATATTTATCGTTATCAGAGAAGATATTGATGCTGATGAACTTATTGAAAGGTTCAAATCACTTATTAAATAATAAAGGTAAGAAAAATGCTCAGAAGGCTGTTTGTAGAAAATGTTGCGCTGATAGATAAGCTTGATGTCGAATTTTCAGATGGACTCAATATTATGACAGGTGAAACAGGTGCAGGGAAATCAATAATCATTGATGCTGTAAACTTGGTTCTCGGCGAAAGGGCGAATAAAGAGCTTATAAAATTTGGAACAACAAAGGCTAAAGTAGAAGCTGTATTTGATGTAAATTCGGGTACAGCTCTTTTGTCGTTTTTAAACGAAAATGGTATTGACATGGTAGACGATAACGAATCGGAAAACGAAGATAAAGAAATTTTTATATCAAGGGAATTGTCTGCAAATGGTAAGAATATATGTAGGGTAAATGGAACTATGGTAACATTATCTACCCTTAAGGCAATTACGGATATGCTTGTAGATATTCATGGTCAGCATGAGCATCAATCGCTTTTGAATGATAACACGCATATTAAATTTCTTGATTCGTTCTGCCATAACGAAATTGATGAAATAAAGGGCAGTATAGCAAAAGTATATTCAGAATATAAAAAGGTAAATTCTCAGCTTTTGAATGGCTTCGCATCGGAAGGTGAGCTTGCAAGGAGAATTGATATTTTGTCATATCAAATTAACGAGATAAGCAATGCAAGATTATCTAAAAATGAGGAAGAACAGCTTGAAGAAGAAAGAAAACTGCTTATAAATTCGGAAAGAATAAAATCAACGCTTGAAAGAAGTTCTGTGCTTTCAGATATAGTTTCTGATATTAAGGGTATAATGAACGAATTTGAGGGAATATCTAATTTTACTGACGAGTATTTAAAAATATTTTCAACCCTCACGGATAGTTATTATGCGATAGAAGATGTTGCAATGACAATAAGAGATGCAAATTCATCGTTTGAATATAATCCTGAAAGACTTGATGAAATCGAACAGAGGCTTGACGAAATTTCTTTACTTAAAAGAAAATACGGAGCAGATGTAGGTGAAATTTTGAAGTTCCTTGAAAATGCTCAAAATGAATTAAATGAGCTTATGTCGAGCGGAGAAAGAAAGAACAAGCTTGAACTTGAACGCAAAAAGCTTGCAAACGAGTATTATTTATTGGCGGATAAATTGAGCGAAATAAGAAAGTCGAAAGCGCTTGAGCTTGAAAATAGGATAGTAAAAGAACTTGTTCAATTAGGACTTACAAAGTCGAGATTCAAAGTTGAATTTGAAGAAAGTGAGAAAAAGCATATTAGCTTAGATGGGTACGATAAAATACTGTTTTTAATATCAACAAACTCAGGAGAACCATTAAAGCCACTTTCAAAAGTCGCATCAGGCGGAGAAATGTCAAGAATAATGCTTGCAATAAAAAATATTTTTGCAGATGCTGATGATATCGGTACGCTTATATTTGATGAAATTGATACGGGAATAAGTGGAAACATTGCCGGAATTGTAGGCGAAAAAATGGCAGAGATTTCAAGGGGACATCAGGTTATATGTATAACGCATCTTCCACAGGTCGCATCGTTTGCAGATAGTCATTATCTTGTTGAAAAGCACGATGAGGGCGAAGGCGCAAAAACAACTTTGCGTCGCCTCGAAGAAAATGAAAGATATAAAGAAATTGCAAGAATTATGGGCGTAGCAGGCGATAAAAATATCGCTGAACAACACGCAAAGGCAATGATAACTCAAAGCAATAGCTTTAAATCTGAAATCAGGCAAAAATATAAAGCATAGTTTTCTTGCTTGTGCAAATAATAAAGGCGTAAAACTATTATATTTGCAATGGAGGAAAACAAGTGCGCAATTCATTAAAAAGCAGAAAAAACGCAGTGATATCGACACTAAAATGTGTCGGTATTCTTGCTTGCATATTGATTATAGGACTGTATCTTAGTCCGGTTTCGTCAGAACTTCGTGATATACCAAATGAAATATATGTATATGATGAAGATATAAGCATTAGCGACATAAAACTTAATATAGAAAAAAAACTTAATGATAAATCTTTAATCTCTGCATTTGCAGCAGGTTCGCCATTAAGCGTAGACTATGAATATAACGGTGAAGATGCGCTCATAGTTTCGGCAGATTCTAACACTAAAAGTATAGAAAATGAAATAGGCAGAGATGGAAGAGTCGATGTAAAGCTTTTCGGTAAAATACCCGTTAAAAGCGTAAATGTTCTATTCCGAGAAAAGAACTATGTTGTTCCGGGCGGTTCTTGCGTTGGTATTTCAATTAGGAATAAAGGCTTGCTTGTAATTGCAACAGGCGATGTTGTTGATGAAAACGGCAATAAACATTCGCCTGCAAATGAATGTGGAATAAAGCAGGGCGATATTATTGAGAAAATAAACGGAAATGAAATAACATCTTCAGCGGATATTGCAAGAGTTTGTAAAGAAGCAGGAGGCAATGCAGTTAAGCTGACTGTTTTTAGAAAAGGAAACTATATAGATTTAACTTGTGTTCCTTATAAGGATTGGCGAGATGGAAATTACAAACTTGGAACATGGGTTAGAGATACGACATCAGGTGTTGGAACACTTTCGTTTTATAGCAAAGAATATAATGCCTATGGTGCGCTCGGCCATGCAATAACCGATGCGGACACACAGGTCGATATTCGTGTTGCGGATGGAGATTTGTATAGCGCTGAAGTCGTTGGAATAATAAAAGGCGAAAAAGGAAAACCGGGTGAAATACGAGGCTCGTTTGGCAAAGAAGAAACGATAATAGGCGATATTGATTCAAATAATGAGTTTGGCGTATTTGGAAATATGATAAACGGATATTATAACACCTCAACAGATAATAATATCGAAATAGCATATCCTGAAGAAATTAGAACAGGTGATGCGAAAATTGTAACAACTATTGACGATATTGTAACAGAGGAGTATAATTGTAATGTAATAAAACTTTATCCGCAATCAGTTCCGTCTATAAAGAGTATGGTTATTGAAATAACAGACGAAAAACTGTTAAATTCGACAGGAGGCATAATACAAGGAATGAGTGGAAGTCCTGTAATACAGAATGGGAAGCTTGTAGGAGTTGTTACCCATGTATTTATAAATGACCCTACAAAGGGATATTGCGTTTACGCAAGTTGGATGATGGAAAAGATAAAGGAGAGCTATAGTATATCGTATTGATTTGCGAGAGGTTATGGGTAAGTGATATGAAATTACTGATAATACATGAGAGCAAAACATTTTGTTCTGAAATTTCAAAATACTTTTGTCATTATAAGAATATTGAGTTATTGCAATTTATGGATGATGCTGAGTCTATGTATGAAACCATAGATACGCTTAAACCTGATGCAATTTTAATGAGTCTATCGATTCCGTGCTGTGACAATATAGAGAATGCAATTAAAGTTCTTGAAAAGAGAGAAAATGAAAATGCTGACTATCAAATTTTCTTTTTATCTCCTATATTATTTGATGAGATTGAAGAGCAAGTGGATAATGAAATACTTAGCAGTATTGATTATTTCTTTTTAAGTCCGTATGCAACGGAAAGAATGGCAGCAGTTATAATCAATAAGATGAATGATGCGTTAGTGAGCAAAAAAATAATCCGGAAATCGGGATTACAGTTAAGCGATGAAACAAGGGCAGAAATTGTAATGAAACAAACTATTTCAAGAACGAGTGCAAAGCTTGCATCAAAGTATCTTGATATAGTAGGAATACAACCAAAGCATAAAGGCTACTCATACCTTTGTGTAGGGTTATCATATATTGTTGAAAATTCATATAGGCATATCAGCGTAACAGGTGAGTTATATAAGTATATTGGAAAACTATTTAATGTAAGTCCCGGAAGTGCTGAGCGTGCTATACGAAATTCTATTGAAGTAGCATGGAATAAGGGCGATATTGATAATCAGTATAAATTGTTTGGCTATACAGTTGATTATAATAAAGGAAGGCCGACTAACAACGAGTTTATTAGTACAATTTCGGAAAGAATAAGAAACGAGATTTATAGAAAAATAGCAAAATAAATCAATATGAGGTGTGTTATGAAAAAAAGAGCAATTTTGATAGTTCTCGATAGTGTAGGTATAGGTGAACTTCCTGATGCTGATGAATTTCATGATAATGGTGCTCATACACTTGGAAATATTTATAAGAGTATGGGCGGATTGAATATTCCTAATTTGCAAAAACTTGGAATTTCTAATATTGAAAACGCAAGGCTCGGTAGCTATTCAGGTAAAATACAAGGATGTTACGGTAAGGCAAAAGAAATAACTAAAGCAAAAGATACAACAAGCGGACACTGGGAAATGTGCGGAGTTGTTATGGAGAATGCTTTTAAAACATATCCCGACGGATTCCCGAATGAAATAATTAAAGAGTTTGAAAAGCGAACAGGCCATGGCGTAATAGGTAATATTGTTGCATCAGGTACAGAAATAATTAAAATTCTTGGTGATGAACATATGAAAACAGGGAAAGTAATTGTTTATACATCTGCTGATAGTGTGTTCCAAATTGCTGCCCATGAACAAGTAGTGCCGCTTGAAGAGCTTTATAATATGTGTTCAATCGCAAGGGAAATGCTTGTAGGCGATAACCTTGTTGGTCGTGTAATTGCACGACCTTTTATAGGTGAAAATGGCAATTATACAAGGACTGAAAATAGGCGTGATTATGCTGTACCACCTATTAAAACGACAATTCTTGATAGTCTTTCTGATGAAGGTTATACAACTGTTGCTGTTGGCAAGATTGAGGATATTTTTGCAAATAGAGGAATAAGCGTAAGCGACCATACAAGGAATAATCACGATGGTATAGAAGCAACCATAAAATTTATAAAAGATGGAACAGGTGACTTTATATTCACTAATCTTGTTGATTTTGATATGCTATATGGTCATAGAAATGATGTTGAAGGTTATGCAAAGGCAATAGAATATTTTGATTTGAAACTGCCTGAGATAATTGATTCTATGACAGATGATGATTTGCTTATTATAACTGCTGACCATGGATGCGATCCTACTTATCCGGGAACTGACCATACAAGGGAACACATTCCGATACTTGCTTATTCTAAAAAAATGAAAAGCAATGTAAATATCGGAACGAGGGACACGTTTGCAGATATTGGTGCAACGATATATGAGTATATAGCAGGCAAAGATTTCGGAACGGGAAAATCTTTTCTCTGTGAAATAGAATAAAATCGTCATTTTAACCTTCTTTATGCAATATATTTTTGTATGTAGCATAAAGGAGGTATTTTTATGTCATTATTTAAAAGAATATTATCGGCAATAATTTGTTTTGTTATCATAATAACAAATCTTCCGATAAATATTAATGCCGAAAAAGGAAATGAAGATAGTAGCATAAATGTTGAGAATTTAGGTTCAGCTGTGTTGATAGATGCAACTACCTATGATGCGCTATATGAATTGAATAAGGATAAAAAGATGAATGTTGCAGGGCTTACAAGGCTTGCTCCACTATTGATAATTTGCGATGCATTTGATAAGGGCGATATTAAAGGCGATGATGTAATAACGATAAGCAGAGATGCTTCAAAGGTTCCGGGACAGACGATTTTCCTTGAAGCAAACGAAAAGATAAATGCAGAAAGCCTATTAAAAGGTGGAATAATGATTCTTGCAGGAGATGCTATATATGCCTTGTGTGAACATATTTATGGAAGCACTTCGCTCGAAAGATTGAATAATAGGCTTGATGATATTGGTGTAAATGTTAAGTATGACAGCATAATGGGCGATAATATAGAATGGACAGCGATGGATTTAGCAACGCTTAGCGAAGCAATTTCACAGAGCAAAACTTTTTTAGCATACAGTAGTCTTTATATGGATACAATAACCCATAGCAGTGGCAGAAAGACAGAAATTGTAAACCAGAATAAGCTTATAAAAACATATTCAGGTTGCGTAGGGCTTGCAACAAGCTCATCGAGTTCTTCAGGTTATAATGGAGTTTTTTGCGTAAATAGAGCGAATTTAAAAAGTATATGTGTTATAATTGGTGCAAAAAATTCGACGGAGAGATTTAATAGCGCAAAAAAAATCCTTGATTATGGCGAAAATAATTTTAAGATTAACAAAGTAGCGTTAAAAGGCGATATAATCGTCAAAGATGTTGTAATAACTGGCGGAACAAAAAAATCGGTAAATCTTATTTGCTTAGAAGATGTGAGCTTTTTAACGAAAAAAGACGAAAAATTGACAATAGACCTTTCATATGTGCCCGAATCGCTTGATGCACCTGTAAATCCTGATAGCTTGATGATAGATGTACCAGTAATTGATGGCGGTGGAAAGACGCTTGGATATATGCAGCTTGTAGTAGATGATGATGTTGAATTAATAAAAATTGGTGATTTTATTGCAATGTTTATCTCGTTGTGGGTAATGGGGTAGTTGCAATATTTCAAACAATGTAGTATAATATTCAAAAAAATACGGAGGAAAAATAATGTCAAATATAACTGATTATCTTTATTCAATGCTTTTGAGCTTGCCTGCAATAATAGTTGCATTTTCGTTCCATGAATGGGGTCACGCATATGCTGCGTATAGATTGGGTGACCCGACAGCAAAAAATCTTGGAAGAATGACCGTTAATCCTATTGCGCATATAGACCCGATTGGCTTTTTATTGTTGCTTATTGTTGGATTTGGTTGGGCAAAGCCTGTTCCTGTAAATCCGAGGAATTTTTCAAATTATAAGCGAGATGATATAATTGTATCACTTGCAGGAGTAACGATGAACCTTATTATTGCAATAGTGTTTGCTTTTATATTTGTGCTTATGATTAAGCTTCAAGTTACGAACGAAGTTTTGTATACGATTATAAGTGCTTTTATAACTATTAATATAGGGCTTATGCTTTTTAATATAATACCTGTTCCACCGCTTGATGGCTCTCATGTATTTTTGAGCTTGTTTGCAAGTAAACTGAGTTCAAAATTCCTTATGTTCTATCAGCAGTATAGATACTATCTTATGCTCGTAGTAGTAATTGTTTTGAATAGAACTGGTATTCTTGAAATTGCAATAGGCGGAATTGCAAATTTGCTTGTGCAGTTGTTTGGGAATATACTTGGCATTTATGCATAAAAGGTGAAAAATGGCATACCACGTACATCTTAAAAGCTTTGATGGACCACTTGATTTGTTGTTGCATTTGATTGAAAGCGCACAGCTCGATATAAAGGATATATTTGTTTCCGAGATAACGGAACAGTATCTTGAATATATGGGCGAAGTAAACGAGCTTGATATGGATAGGGCGAGCGAGTTTATACAAATGGCAGCAACGCTTGTATACATAAAGTCAAGGTCGTTGCTTCCAAAGGTAAAAAGCGAGGAAATAGTGGATGAAGAAGATCCTGAAGAAGCATTGATAAGGCAACTTCGTGAATATAAGGCATTCAAGGAAGCAGGTCAGAAGTTTGAAGAACTTTACGAAGACGCTTATCATATGTTAAGCAAGCTTCCGGAAGAAGTTATACTTCCGCCCAAGGAAACGGAACTTAAAGACTGCAATATTGATAAGTTGTTTGCAGCGTTTAACGACCTGCTTTCAAGAAAAAATGACCTTGAACAAGTTCGTTCGCTCCATGAAATAAAAGCAGATAAATATATTGTTAGAAATCAGATACGAAAAATACGAAGTATGCTGAAAAAATTTGAACGATTTGAGTTCTATGAATTGTTTAGCTCTGACAGCGGAAAAATGGAAATAATAGTTACATTTATGGCATTGCTCGATATGCTTATGCGTAACGAAGTTTCAATAGAACAGGATGCTCCGTATTGTCCGATTTATATTTGTCAAGGGGCAGTAAATGGAGAAAAAATTGATGATGAAAATGTGCTTTATATGGATGAGGATGAAGGTTAAATATGGAAAATGAAAATATGTTTTTTTCAATCATAGAGTGTATACTTTTTGTTTCGGGAGATCCGGTTGAGATAAAGAGTTTGCAGGATGTTCTTGAAATTTCAAAGACCGAAATAATACAAGTATTAAACGATATGAACCGAAATTATAAAGATAACGATAGGGGAATACAGCTTTTTATTACGGAAGATACGGTTCAGCTTGTTTCAAATAAGAAATATTTTGATTATGTAATAAAGTTTATGCAACCCGTGCAGAGAAAGAATTTTTCTCAATCTATGCTTGAAACACTTTCAATTATAGCATATAAACAGCCAGTTACGAGAAGCGAGATAGAGGCAATAAGAGGGGTTAGATGCGAATATTCCTTGAGTCAGCTTATAAAACATAATCTCGTAATAGATGTGGGCAAAAAGGATACGATAGGGCATCCAACTTTGTTTGGAACAACTGATGAATTTTTGAGGAAATTTGGACTTCATTCGATTGATGAATTGCCTGAATATTCTCAGTTTGCAGCAAATGAAAACGAAACGACAATACTTTCTGATGAAAATGTTGCTCAATAAACATATTTTTTACTATTTGTGCAGAAAATAATATAAATTTCTGTGCGGGGTAATTGATATGATAGTGGCATCAATAGTAGTCTTATTTTTAATAAGCTTTATTTCAATTATGCGGCGTATACGTATTGAATTTTCGATACAATTATGTCGCAGTTTTATTTTAACTGAAGTAAAAGTTTTGTTCGTAAAACGAAGAATAAGAATTGAACTTGATAGAAACAGAGGCTTGGTAGTTACAGGCCTTAACAGCAATGGAACTATCAAAAAGAGAAAAAAGAAAAAGAAAAAATCAAAAAATAATCGGTTTGTAAAGCAGATTTTCAAGAATATAAATGATATTTTCTCAATTGAAAAAATAAGGCTTAGAGGAAAAGCCGGAATTTTAAGCGATGCGTTTTTGAGCGTTATATTCTGCGGATTTGTGAATATATTTATTAATACATTATCTAAGATATATAGGTTTGATACTGAGATTTCTTTTTTACCTGATTTTGAAAGAAATGATATAAGGGGAAATCTGGAAGGAATATTTTATCTATATCCTGCGCAAATTATAAATATTGTAATAAATACCCTAAGGGAATAAATATAATTTGTGGAAGGAATGGTGAAAAATATGTCACACCCTATTGAAAACATTATGAGAACTACCATGGAACAATTAAAGAGCATGGTAGATGTAAACACTATTGTTGGCGAACCCGTTAAAACTGGTTCTGAAACTGCAATATTGCCTGTATCAAAGGTATGCCTTGGATTTATGAGCGGCGGTGGCGAATACGATATGAAGAGCCAGCTTAAAAAATGCTCGCAGGCAGTGGAAAACGAAGAGAGCGAATATCCGTTTGCAGGAATTTCTGTAGCAGGAATGAGCCTTACACCTATGGCGTTTGTAACTGTAAATGATAGTACAGTTAAGGTTCATACAGTCAACTATTCATGTCCTCTTGATAGAGTAATTGAGATGGTTCCTCAAACTATCGAACAGGTAGAAAAGCTTATAAGAAATACGAAAAACGAAAATAATGATAAAGTAAAATACACAGTATGTACAGAATCTGAAGAGGTTAAAAAATAAATATTTGTATTTCGGAGGCTATATGAGAATTTTGCGAAGGCTTGTTGCGTTATTTATAATTTGTTCGATAAATTTGAATATATTTACCGTATCAAATGTATTTGCAGTTAATGAAATTACAGTTAGCGCTAAAGGTGCAGTTTTGTTGGAAGCAAGCACAAATACAGTTTTATATTCAAAAAATGCAGATGCAAGACTACCCATGGCAAGCACTACAAAAGTTATGACAGCACTTATTGCTATTGAAAACGGAAATCTTGACGAAATTGTAGTGACAGATGATGCGGCATATGGAATAGAAGGTTCGAGCATATATCTTGAAAAGAACGAGAAAATAAGCCTTCGTGATTTGTTGTATGGGTTAATGCTCCGTTCGGGAAATGATGCAGCGGTTGCAATAGCTTGCCATATCGGAGGTTCAATTGAGGGCTTTGCAAAGCTTATGAATGAGAAAGCAAGCGAGCTTGGACTTAAAAATACTAATTTCATAACACCGAACGGACTTCATGATGAACAACATTATACAAGCGCATATGATCTTGCTATAATTGCAAGTGAAGCTATGAAAAATGAAACGTTTAAGGAAATAGTTTCAACTCGATATTACGAGGCGCAGACGGGTGAAAAAAAGAGAACAATGCAGAACAAAAATAAAATTCTGTGGGAGTTTGACGGAGGAAACGGAATAAAAACAGGTTATACTAAAGCTGCTGGAAAATGTCTTGTGTTCTCAGCAGATCGTGATGGGATGCAGCTAATTGGAGTAGTTTTAAATTGCCCTGATATGTTCCCTGATGCAGAAAAAATACTCGATTATGGTTTTGAAAACTATCAAATGCAAAAGGTTTTATCAAAGGGTGATACGGTTGCAAGAATTTTAGTTGAACATGGTGAT
>CADBRR010000111.1 GCA_902797145.1 uncultured Eubacteriales bacterium
ATCTCATTTATATAAAGAAATTTCGCCAAACAGTATTCTTGTTTCGGGTGGTCAGACAACTGTTGCAAACCTTTTCTACAATATGGGTAAAAACACGATGGGATTAGTTGGACTATGGGATTGTGTTGCTTTTGATGAGGTTGCCGGCATAAAGTTCAAGGATAAAGACGGCATTCAGATTATGAAGGATTACATGGCTTCAGGTTCTTTTGCTCGTGGCAAACAAGAAAAGGGTGCGTCAGCGTCTATGGTTTTTGTTGGAAATATCAATCAAAGTGTTGATGTTCTGCTTAAAACATCGAGTCTGTTTGATCCTTTCCCACCGGAAATGGGAACTGATACTGCGTTCCTTGATAGAATGCACTGTTATATTCCCGGTTGGGAGATACCTAAATTTAGACCTGAGCATTTTACAAATGATTATGGGTTCATTACTGATTATTTGGCTGAATTTCTTAGGGAGCTTCGCAAAGAACAATTCGGTGACGCGCTTGATAAATATTTCAGGCTCGGCAAAAATCTCAACCAGCGTGATACTATTGCTGTACGCAAAATCGTTGACGGACTTGTTAAACTTGTATATCCCGATGGTTGTTTTGAAAAAGATGAAATCGAAGAAATTCTCAGAATTGCGCTTGAAATGCGTCGCCGTGTTAAGGAACAATTAAAAAAGCTCGGTGGCATGGAATTTTATGATGTTAATTTCTCTTATATAGACAATCAGTCTTTTGAAGAACAATATGTTACTGTTCCGGAACAGGGGGGTGGAAAACTCATACCCGAAGGTATGTGCAATCCCGGTCAAGTTTATACTGTTGGTCGTGGAAAGTCGGGAATGATTGGCGTTTTCCGCCTTGAAAGTCAGATGTTGCCAGGTAATGGAAAGTTTGAGCGAACAGGCATCGGTTCTGATAGAGATGCAAAAGAATCGACAAATACAGCATTTAATTTTCTAAAAGCTAACGGCAACAGAATAAGCGGTTCTATAAACGCTGCAACGAGGGATTATATAATAAATTATCAGGATTTGCAGGGCATTGGCATGACAGGCACGCTTGCACTTCCAACTCTTATTTCTATGTGTTCTATTTCTCTTGGAAAACCGGTTCTTAGTTCAACTGCGATTCTTGGCGAAATTAGCATAAGTGGTACGATAATCAAGATTGATGAGCTTGCAAATTCACTTCAGGTTTGCTTGGATAGCGGTGCAAAGAGGGTTCTGCTCCCTATTACATCGGCTGTAGATATTGGAACTGTTCCGGCAGAGTTAATAGGTTGTTTTAACCTGATTTTCTATAGCAGTGCGGAAGATGCTGTGTTCAAAGCGCTTGGCGTAGAATAATTATTTATATACTCAGAATTTATAACGGAGGTGATATATTTGGACGAACAGATGACATTTGGTGGATATTCCATAGCTCAGCCTTTAGCTGCAAGGCTCAGACCGCAAACAATAGACGAAATAGTGGGTCAGCAACATTTGTTAGGTGAAGGCAAAGTTTTAAGGCGCATAATTGAAAGCGACAATGTATCATCAATGATTTTCTGGGGGCCTCCGGGCGTTGGAAAGACAACGCTTGCTAATGTTATAGCAAATCACACAAAATCGAAATTTATAAACTTTTCTGCGGTCACGAGCGGTATTAAGGAAATACGCTCTGTAATGCAGCAGGCAGACAACAATCTTCGATATGGAGAGAGGACTATTGTATTCGTTGATGAAATTCACAGATTCAACAAGGCACAGCAAGATGCGTTTTTACCGTTTGTTGAAAAGGGAAGTATTATTCTTATTGGCGCAACGACTGAAAATCCGTCTTTTGAAGTAAATGGGGCTTTGCTTTCAAGGTGCAAGGTATTTGTTTTAAAGGCGCTAACTGAAGATGAAATAGTAAAATTATTGTGGCGAGCAATTAAAAGTGAAAATGGATTCGGGACGCAGAGAATAAACATTTCTGATGATGTTCTACATATGATTGCCGTTTTTGCAAATGGCGATGCAAGGAATGCACTTTCTACCCTTGAAATGGTTATATTAAATGGGCGATATGACGGGGGAGAAACGGTTGTTGACAAGGAAACAGTTGAACAATGTATTTCTAAAAAATCTTTATTATACGATAAAGATGGTGAAGAACATTATAATCTTATATCTGCGCTTCATAAATCTATGCGCAATTCTGATCCCGATGCTGCTGTTTATTGGCTTGCACGAATGCTTGAAGCGGGTGAAGACCCTTTATATATTGCAAGGAGAGTTACAAGATTTGCGAGCGAAGATGTAGGGCTTGCAGATCCTCGTGCGTTAGAGCTTGCTGTTGCGGCATATCAGGCTTGCCACTTTATTGGAATGCCTGAATGTACTGTTCATCTTACAGAAATTGTTGTTTATCTTTCGCTTGCACCTAAATCAAATTCTCTATATCTTGCATATGGGGAGGCAAGGAAAGATGCTCTTTCACAGATTGCAGAACCTGTACCGCTTCATATACGAAATGGTGTTACAAAGCTTATGCGTGATGTTGGTTATGGTGAAGGATATAAATATGCTCATGACAGCGAAGACAAGCTTACAGATATGAGGTGCTTGCCTGATTCACTTCTTGACAGAAAATATTACAATCCGACAACGCAGGGGTTGGAAATCAGGTTCAAAGAGCGACTTGAACAGATTAATGAATGGAAAGAAAATCATAACAAGAAAAATTAAAAACAGGGTGGCACGAACCACCCTGTACGTTGTTATTATAGGTATTGGTGTTATTCACCTATTGAATCAGTACGATAAATATATTTTACGCTTCCATTTTCAGAATTTCCTGAAAAATTATGTTCTTTTTCAGCTAAATCCGACATTGCATTGAGCCTATCTTTAAGCGACTTTATATCATCGTTATATATATCGAGAAGCTTCTGAATGCCTTCATCGTTGAATCTATTAAGTCCGTCGTTCAATTCCTTTGAACCATCGACAAGCTTATTTATTCCCTCTGTAAGCGGCTTACAACCGTTTTTTAATGCTGATATACCGTCATTTAATTGCTTGATTCCATCAAGGAGCGACTTAGTACCGCTTGTAGCCTTTCCTGAACCTTCTGCAAGCTGTTTACTACCTGCATATGCACTATCAACTCCGTTTGTATAATTCTTTAATCCGTTATAAAACTCGTTGTAGCTGTTGAGCTGACCTTTTAATGCAACGAGGCTTTCACGACTTTTAATGCCTTCATTTACAGCTGTGTTTATTTTATTTACAACTTCATCGCTGTTCATTGCCTGTTCGATAAGAAGGTCTATTTGTTCTGAAACTTTTGATTCGATAATTGCTTTAACTTGTTCAGAATTCATCTGTGCATCTATTGCTTGCGCAAGCTCAGGCGGTATCATACCTGCATTGAGCGCATTTCTATAATCTGATGCTGACATAGGATTGCCTGCTTGTGCAAGAATTTGCTCAAGTATTGCATCTTTAACAGATTCAACTATAATATCTCGTTTTGCCTCAACATTTTCTTTTACAACTTTTCTTGCTTCGTTATATGCCATAGCACGAATATTTTCATCTGTAAGCGAACTTGTTATTGCATCAATAACTGTGTTGTAATTGGTTCGTGTAAGCGGTTCTGCATCAGGAATCGAAGCTGATATCTGACTGTTTGCGGTTTCAAGAAGAACATTGAATATTTGTTCTGCGCCAGATACAAGCTTTTCGCTATTAGAACTCAATTCATCAAGCCCTGAATTTAATGCAGTTATACCAGTATTTAAATCGTTCATACCATCGTTTAACGCTGATGCGCCATTATATAGACTTGAAGAACCTTGATATAACAAATTAATGCCATCAATGAGTTCGCCAGACTTTTCTGACAATGTGAACAAACCATTGTAAAGCTGAGATGAACCATCGCAGAGTTTTTTCATTGCATCGTCAAGTTCTGTGAAAGAATCTTTAATGTTGTTTAAATCTGAGTTATCATCAACTGAAATGTTTGTGAACATATCGTTTATTGCAAGCGTAACAGTAGTTGCAAGTGAGAAATCCTTTACATCTGCTTCGATAGTTATTGTTTGAGGAATTTCAAACTTATCTGAATCAATACCTAAACTTTCCTGCATTCCGGGAAGAGCAAATCCGGCTACGAATGTTTTTTCACCGCTATTGAACATTTTGCCATTTGTAACAGAAATATTTGAAACTTTATTGTTATCAAAAGCCATTCCTGTCAACATGAGGTAGGGGGCATATATAGTTTCGTCTTTTCCGTTTATGGTAACTATATTTTTTTTGTTATTGATATAGCTTATAGAAATTTTAAGCTTACCGTTCTTTGATGCAAGCTCTGAAGGTGCAATTGCTTTTCCGTCAAGTTCATATGAGATTTTGAGGTCTACAGGCAGAGTGCTGTCGCTGTTACCACGATAATGAACATCATTACCCTGAGCATCCCATACAATCATACCGTCTTTATCTATTGTATATGAATTATCGCTCTTTACGTTTTCAATATCTGAAAGCGATGAGTTATCTTGAAGCGCATCAAGTTTATTTTCGTTTTTAAGCCAACCGCTTACGATAACTTTTTGAGCTGTACCATCTGCTGATGCAATTACATATACAGTTTCACTTTTTGTAGTATTTATTTCATCTTTCGATGTGTTTAAAACAGTGGTTCCTTGCTGAATGGGTTCGTTGTTGTGTGTATCGTTATTTCCGCTTGCGAGTGCAAATATACAACCACCGCAGAGCATTGATGATGAAAGTATTAATGCAATAGTTCTTGATAAATTTTTCTTCATAATAATCTCCTTTCTGTGTTAAGCTTGAACATCAAATTGTTTATTTTTTATGCTTCCCATACCAATAGTTGTTTTACAGATAATCTTATCAAATATCCTGAACATTGATGGAACAATAAGCAAAACAGATACCATTGAAAGAATTGCGCCACGTGCCATAAGTGAACACATCGAGCTTATCATATCTATATCTGAATAAAGACCAACTCCGTATGTTGCGGCAAAGAACCCAAGCGCACTTACTATTATCGATGGCATTGATGTTCTAAGTGCGATAAGCGCAGCATTGTATGAGCTTTTACCATCCATACGTTCCTTTTTATATCTTGTCGTCATAAGTATTGCATAGTCAACTGTTGAACCAAGCTGTATTGTACTTATGCAAATTGGAGCTATGAATGGCAATGCAACTCCGCTGTAATACGGAATGCCAAGATTTACAAATACTGCAAATTCAATTACGCTAACGAGAAGTATAGGTAACGATAACGATTTTGTGGATATTGCAATAATAACGAATACTGCAGCTATTGATATTGCATTTACAACCTTGAAATCATGGTCGGTTACGCTTATCATATCCTTTGTGCAAGGAGCTTCACCGATGAGCATACCATTTTTATCATATTTCTTTACAATAGAATTAATATTTTCTATCTGGGCATTGACTTCATCGCTTGCAACCTTGTATTTCGAGCTTATAAGCATCAACTGATATTTATCGCTCTTTAAAACATCTTTGAGCGAATCGGGAATTATTTCTTCCGGTATTGAGGAACCTACAAGAGAATTAAATCCGAGTGCTACCTTAACTCCATCAACAGATTTTATTTCATCGAGCATATTTATTGCATCTTTTGCACTCATATGTGAATCAACGAGCAGCATATGCGTTGATGCCATATCGAAATCCTCTTCAAGCTTTGTATTTGCTATGACGTAATCGAGGTCACGGGGGAGTGAACCGCCAATGTCATAGTAAATTTCGGTTTTTCTGTTTCCGTAATATGCAGGTACTGCAAGAATAACGAATACAATAAAGAATATTATCGGATGATTTACAACGAGTTTAGTGAATTTTTTGAATTTCGGTATTACTGGTTTGTGCATTGTTTTTTCAAGTGCCTTGTCAAATACAAGTATTGTTGCAGGTAATGTTGTAATGCAGCAAATAACACCAAGCAGTACACCTTTTGCCATAACAAGGCCTAAATCAAAACCGAGTGTAAAACTCATAAAGCACAATGCGAGGAAGCCTGCAATAGTTGTTGATGAACTTCCGATGAGCGAAACGAATGTATCGGATATAGCTTGTGCCATTGCAGTTTCTTTATTGCTGAACTCAGATTTCCTCTCACAATAACTGTGCCAAAGGAAAATTGAATAGTCCATAGTTACAGCAAGCTGTAATACTGCAGATAATGCTTTTGTGATATATGATATTTCACCGATAAAAATATTTGTTCCGAGATTATATAATACTGCAATGCCGATATTTGCAAGGAATATAAACGGAAGAATCCATGAATCAAGGAATATCATCATTATTATTGTTGCAAGAATGACCGCAAGCCCTACATAAATTGGTTCTTCACGTTCGCAGAGTTCTTTAAGGTCTGTTACAAGTGCGCTCATTCCTGTTACAAAGCAGTTATCGCCTGTAACTTGCCTGAGTTTTTGTATTGCTACTATTGTTTCATCAGCAGATGTAGATGAATCAAAGAATACCGCCATGAGCGTTTCATCATCTTTGTTAAATGCTTCCCTGTATTTGTCGGGAAGTATTTCTAATGGTATAGTTACATCGAATAGTGAATCATAAGATATTACGCTTGCTACATTGTCAATTTTTTCTATCTCTTGACGCAATTGCGATATCTGATAAGGTTTCATTCCATTAACGATGATGATTGAAAATGCGCCCTTTCCAAAATCATTAAGCAGTATATCCTGACCTTTAACCGTATCCATATCCTTGGGAAGATATGTAAGCATATCATAATTGATTCGTGTATTGATTATTCCATACACTGACGGTATGAGCAGAATGATGCAGACGATAAGGATAAGCACTTTCTTCTCCGCAATAAAACTACCGAATTTAACCATTAATATATAAGTCCTTTCATCTTTTAGATTTTAACCTGCCTGTTAGGGGAAAATCAGGCAGGTCAATTTGTGGAAGTGGCATATTTTGCCTTCTTGACTATAACGATTATATTAGATAGAATCTAAATCTTCAATGAACAAAACAAAAGCAATGCACAAATTTCGTACATTGCTCGATAATTGCATAAAATTCAGACACATAAAATCATTTATCTGAATTTTTTACACACAGGTTTATGGTGTTTTCAAGATTGCTATCTACGATTTGACCAGCCCATGTAACTACTTTTTCCGCATCATATTTCATTCCGCCATCTATCCATTCAAGAACCTTTCCTACAAATGCAAACTTGTAGAATTCAGCAATAAGCTTTACATCTTCATCTTTTATAGGTCGTAAACCTGCTTTTTGCTTTATATAACGAATTATTGCGCTTTCAATAACGCTATATAGATATTTTTCAAGTTGCTCTCTACCTATTGAGTTGTAAATATGATATATAGCTTTTTTGTTGTCAAGTGCAAACTTCACAGCGGTTGTAACCGCATCCTGCCACGATTGATAATCTCGTGTATCACTGATTATTTTTTCAGCCTCCCTTATTAAAATATAATTTGTTATATCATATATATCTGCAAAATAATAATAAAATGTATTGCGATTTACTCCGCATTTGTCAACAATGTCCTTTATAGTTATTTTGCTAAATGGCTTTTCATTAAGAAGTTTTATGTATGTATCAACAATTGCTTGTTTTGTAAATGATGGCATATGTTTTTCCTTTCATAATATCAGAAATTATTTTTTAATACCTCGATTATATCGTCAAGATTATTTTTACTATAATAATAGTGTGATGAATCATTAAGTATATAAAGCTTTATATTTTTGCTTTTTTGCAAATAATCACAAGCTTTTATTGACACCATTTCATCGTTTATTGAATGAAATGCAAAGCTTTGAGTTGAGAGTAAGCTGATTTTTTTTCGTGTGTAACTTATTTTACGAAAAAGCTCCATATATCGAGGAATCCATAATAAATATATAAAAATGTTTTTGCTCGTTTTTATACTGCACGCATTTTTTGTTGCAACAGCCTGAATGTCGCTTTCATCTATATTTGTAAAAGTAACCTTTAAAGCATTTTTTACCATTTGAAAACGCAGCCTTATTTTTAACGGAGTATTTAATAAAAATATAAATCTCACTTTATCGCTATGCTTTATCGCTTCATCTATTGCAAATAATGTGCCCATAGAATGAGCTACAATAATTATATTCTCATATTTAATAGATAATTTGTTCATCAAATCTGAAACTTGCTGTGTCCACTTTTCCATTGATGAATGGGCAAAGTCCATAACACCTTTTCCATGACCGGAAAGAAGTATGTTATATATCGAATAATCAGCTGGAATGTGTGGCAATATGAAATCAAAGTGGCGTGGAGTTCCAAGAATACCATGTATCATTAAAACAGCAGTTTTGATGTCAGCGACTTCTTTTATATATGGTGAATGATTCAATTTAAATTCCTCTCTTTTAAAACTGAAATTCCTTATTAAATGCAAGTGGGTTTGTGTTAAAGAAAAAACTACTGATGTCTTCAGGCGAATACTTTTCATTTTTCATCCACCACCTGACCGTTTCAGTAAAATCACACACAATATGATTTAGAATATACTCAAAAGGTATTTTCAATTCCTGCATACGTAGCTTATTATCAAATACTTTGCACAGGTATTCTTTAAAATACTCCATGAAAATATAACCGCTTTCGCATGATAATATACTTTTAATGTATTTTTTGCTACCTTGTATATGATATAATATATGTGTAATTTCTGACTTAATATCGTCATGGCAAGCCGAAAAATCATGCGTTGTTTCTTTTTTTAGGTTATCTGAAAATACATGATGAAATATCTCCTCGCATAATGATTTCAATAAATCATCTTTAGTTTCAAAATGGGCATAAAATGTACTTCTGCCTATATTCGCACCATCAATTATTTCTTGTACGGAAATATTTGAATAGCTTTTTCGCTCTAACAAATTTGTAAATGCCCTAAAAACTGCTTGCCTTGTTTTTTGTTGTCGTCTATCCATATTACGACCTCCTGAACATTTTTGCTTTTTTGTTCGGTAATGAACTATTTTATTTAACTGATTATTGATTTATATCTTTTTTATCAGTATAATAAAAACCGAACAAACTGTTCAACAACTTATTATACACTTTATAACAAATTTGTCAAGAGGAGTGAGGAATATGATTAAAAGAATAAATGATGTTTTAGCAGGTTGGAAAATGACCATTATAGGCGGAATTTTCTTGCTTGCTTCATTTATTTTGCCAAGAGTTGGATATCAAAAAGGAGAATATCTTGCATGGGCGTGCGTTGTTATTTGTGGATTGCCGCTTCTTTATCTTGCGATATATAGGATAATTCATAATAAGGGAGTAAGCAAAATATCATCTGCGCTTTTGATTTCAATGGCAATGATAGCCGCAATTCTTATAAATGATTTGTTTGCCGCAGGCGAGGTGGCTTTTATAATGGAACTCGGCGCATTACTCGAAGATATGACGACAAATCGTGCGAAAAAAGGCTTGAAAAATCTTGTTGCGCTTTCGCCTGAGTCCGGTAGAGTAATCGAAAACGGTAAAGAGAAGATAGTACTTGTTTCTGAAATACGAAAAGGTGATATTGTTCGTATTATTCCCGGCGAAACTATACCTGTCGACGGTATTATATTGCATGGTGAAACATCAGTAGACCAGTCGATTATGACAGGTGAAAGCATTCCCGTAGATAAATGCGAAGGGGAAACGGTGTTCAGCGGTACTATAAATAGGTTTGGTTCTATTGATATTGAAGCTACAAAAGTTGGAAATGATAGTTCGCTTCAAAAGCTTATACGAATGGTTGAAGACGCTGGTAAAAATCAAGCGCCAACACAGAGAATTGCCGATAAATGGGCAAGCTGGCTTGTACCTGTTGCGCTTTTGATTGCTGTTGCTGCATATTTTTTTACTGGAGATATAGTTAGAGCAGTAACGGTTATGGTCGTATTTTGTCCATGCGCACTTGTGCTTGCAACGCCAACTGCGATAATGGCTGCAATAGGGCAGGCAACAAAGCATGGGGTTATTATTAAATCAGGCGAAGCTCTTGAAAAAATGGGCAAAGTTGATATAATCGCTTTTGATAAAACAGGAACATTAACATATGGAAAACTAATAGTCAGCGATATAATTCCTATTTCAAGTAATATTGATGATATTCAACTGCTTAAAATTGCTGCATCGGCAGAAAAGAGAAGCGAACATCCGCTTGCAAAAGCTATTTTTCAGCGAGCTTGCGATGAAAATATAGATTTGTTTGATGATGCAGGGTTTAAAATGACATCAGGTAGGGGAATTTGCTCTGTAATAAATAATGTAAATTATTATCTTGGAAATGAAAGATTCATTAAAGAAAATAATATAAGCATAAATAAAGAAGCATTACAAATACTCAATAAACTGAGGGAGCAGGGAAAAGCATCAGTAATTGTTTCAAACGATATTGAAGTAGTTGGAATAATAGCACTTTCTGATACTATTCGCCCGGAATCTAAAGATACTCTAATGCGACTTTCCAAAATGGGAACAAAAGCAATTTTGTTGACAGGCGATAACAGAAAAGCTGCTGAATATTTTTCGTCAAAAATCGGCATAGATGAAATAAGGGCTGACTTATTGCCTGAAGATAAAGTCAACAGCATTTTTGAACTTAAAAAAACGCATAAAGTCAGTATGGTTGGCGATGGTGTAAACGATGCTCCGGCACTCAAAACTGCCGATGTAGGCATAGCAATGGGGGCAATGGGAAGCGATATTGCAGTAGAAGCAGCAGATGTCGCACTTATGACAGATGATATAGCTATGCTGCCATATCTAAAATGGCTTTCTGTTATGACAATAAAGACGATAAAAGGTGCAATAACGCTTTCAATGTGTATAAACTTTATTGCAGTAACACTTTCAGTACTTGGCGTACTTAATCCAACTACTGGTGCCCTTGTTCATAATGCAGGTTCGTGCTTCGTAGTTTTGCTTGCGGCTTTACTATATGATAGAAAATATAGATAAACAATTAATAGAACGATTTGCATAGGTTATTGATACTCTGTGTTAATTTTAAATTCATTAGGGATATCAAATATACTTGTCTTCAAAAATATCGGATAGAAATATTCGTTTTGAAGACGCTCGAAAGTAAGCCATTCAAAATTATGTGTGTGCTTTCCTTCATAAAGTGTAAATCGTTCTCCTTTTTTTAGTAAATCTGTTTCAGAAATATCTATAAGAAAATATATACATATTTCGTGATATTTGAGCTTATCTACATCTTCAGTAAAAAAGCTTTGATTCAGCCACAGGGGACGAATTATTTTTGCGGTAATGTTCAGTTCTTCTTCAATTTCCCTTATTATTGCATGTTCGGCTGTTTCGCCCATCTGAACTCTGCCTCCGGGAAGATAAAAGTAAGGGGAGCGTTCATCGTGCATTGCAAGGATTTTATTGTGTGATATGACTATTGCACATACTCGATAATTAAATTTTTCTTCTCTGTTTACAAAAGTTATATCCATTTAATACCTCCTAATTATAATAGGGCTGCCATGAATAGACAGCCCCGATTTAAATTAATTTCAGATTAGAAAGCCCATTTGCCGTTGCGGAATATAGGAACGATTTTTCCATCACGAGTAACTGCGTCAATATTCAATCCTTCATAACCAATCATAAAATCCACATGAATCATTGAATCGTTAATACCAAGCGCACGACACTCGTCGAGAGTCTTATTCTCAAAGTCCTTGATTGTGTCAGCAAAGCCCATACCGAGTGCCAAATGGCAGGCAGCGTTCTCATCAAAGAGAGTTTCATAGAATAATAAACCTGACTCGGAAATAGGTGAATTTACAGGTACAAGTGCGCATTCGCCAAGATAAGCAGCGCCCTCGTCCATAGAAATCATCTGTTCAAGAAGTGCCTGATTCTTTTCTGCTTTAACTTCTACAGCCTTGCCGTTTTCAAAGCGGATAGAGAAGTTCTCAATAAGCTCTCCACGATATGAAAGAGGCTTTGTAGCATAAACGATACCTTCAGCTTTGCCGCGCATTGGGGAGATGAAGCATTCCTCAGTTGGAATATTGGGGTTGAAGAATACGCCACCAAGTGTAGTATCTCCGCCGCCTTTGAACTGAGCTTCAGGAATCATTCCTACTGTAAAGTCTGTTCCGTTGTCGCCTTTGTATCGGAGTTCTGTAATTCCAAGATTGTTCAAGTATGCACAGCGGTCGTGCAAATCTTTATTATGTTCTTCCCATGCTGCAACCGGATCTTCGTTTACACGAGATGTAAAGAGAATAGCTTCCCAGAGCTTTTCTACAGCTCTGCCCTTCGGAAGTTCGGGAAAGAGTTTCTTTGCCCATGCTACGCCAGGAACGGCTGCTATGCACCACTGATACTTGTTTTCCATAGCATCGGAATAAGGCTTAGTAATCGGATATATCTTTTTACGTGCATTTGTAACTTTGTTCTGATTTATGCCACGCAGTCCATCCGGGTCTTCAGAAACAAGATAGATTCGGCAGGGGAGGGTATCAACATAGTGCTGGAGTCTTGCTTTTTCCCATTCCTCAACCTTTGACATAGTAGTTACAGTTTGATGACGAACGTGCAACTTTTCAAGAGGCTGATAGTTGAAATGAACTATAACCTTTTTTGCGCCAGCCTTATAGCATTCATCAACTAACAGTTCAACGAACTTCGGCTGATCAATATCACAAGTAATAATTACTTCCTGCCCTTTTTGAATGTTGATGCCACCTTGTGCGATAAGGCGAGCATATTTACGAAGGATTGTTTGTTTCATAATATATGTGCTCCTTATTGAAAATTTGTTTTTTGTTTAATAAATTGATTATGACACGGATAATCCCAAAAGTCAACAAAAAACCTCTTCATATATAGATAGAAGAGGTTTTATGGTGGATGGGGATGGATTCGAACCATCGAAGTCTGTGACGGCAGATTTACAGTCTGCTCCCTTTGGCCGCTCGGGAACCCATCCA
>CADBRR010000112.1 GCA_902797145.1 uncultured Eubacteriales bacterium
AAGGAGCGACTTAATAATGGAAAATAATATTATAGATATCAGAATGTTAAGAAGAGATAACGGAAAGAAACTATCTCCGGGGCTTATTGCACCCGCAAAAGAGGAAACCCATTGTGAACTTGCTCCTGAACACGCAGCGGAACCGATAAAAAGCATGGACGATATAATGCGAATATCGAAGTACCTCATAAGCAACAAAAGATACAGAGACAATATGTTATTTATTGTTGGTATAAACTTTGGATTGAGAGCAAGCGATTTAAGAATGCTTCGCTTTTCAAATTTGATCAACGATAACTACACATTCAAAGACAGTTTTCCTGTTTTTGAAAAGAAAACAAGAAACACAAGAAGTCGCAAACAGAATCGTTACATAACCATAAACACAGCGGTAATTGAAGCGGTAACGCTCTATCTTGAAAATGTTAAAGGCGTATACCTAAGTGATTATATGTTCAGAAGCATATCAAATAATGGTGCGTTAGTAAATGAACCGCTTACCGTGCGTTCTATTGATAGGATACTCAAGGGTATTGCAAAGGACTTAGATCTTTCAGTAAAAATGTCAACGCACACTCTGAGAAAGACCTTTTGCTATCACCAGATGGTTATGTCGAATAACGACAGTAGAAAGCTCTTATTGCTTCAGAAAATGCTTAATCATTCATCTGCAATACAAACATTGACATACATAGGAATAACGAGCGAAGAAATTGAAACAGCGTACAAGAACCTTAATCTCGGAAGTGCAAAAACTAATTATCTTGTAGATAGTGTTATAGAGGAAAATTTAAGCTTAATGGGATAAGGAGCGTGATATATTGATAAAAATATGTGACGCAATAATGGGAAGCGGAAAGTCGAGTGCTGCGATTACATATATGAATGAACATCCGGATAATAAATATATATATATTACACCTTACCTTGATGAAGTAGCGAGAGTTAAATCTAAATGCAAAAATATAGGTATAGTTGAACCAAGCAATAAAATCTCAGAATATGATTTTAAAAAAATAAAACATACCGCTACATTGATTAAAAGGGGAAAAAATATTGTTACAACCCATCAGGCCTTTAAAAATTACAATGACGAGATTCTTAAAGATGTACAAAGGCAGGGGTATATGCTTATCGTTGATGAGAGTTTAGAAATAACCGAAACTTTTGAACTTCATACGGATGACTTAATTATTTTAAAAAAATATGGCGTTGTCGAGGAAAGTAAAGATATATGTAACATATTGCAAGGAATATATAAAGGTGATGTATTTACAGAAATTTTTGAGTTTTCTCAGGTAAAGAATTTACTTAATATTCAGTTGGAAGATAATGAAGAAGGTGATAGCAGCAAGGCATGGATGCTTTCGCCGAAGCTATTTACATCATTTAAAGATATTTTTATTCTTACATATTTGTTTGAAGGTCAAAGCCTTGCAAGGTACATGAAGCTATATAACATTCCGTATGAATATATTGGTATTAAAAAGAAAGAAGGTGTGTATCGTTTTAGTGAAAATACAGAGTATGTTCCTGAGTATACACATGACCTTAAAAAACTTATCAATATATGCAGCAATGAAAAAATGAATGACATTGGACGCAACTATTACGCACTTTCAAAAAACTGGTTCAGTAAAAATAAAGACGGTGTTAACCAACTCAAAAACAATATTACTAACTACTTCCACAATATGTACAAAGACATCCCCGCAAACAGAAAAATGTGGGGTTCGTTTAATAAAGCTCGCAACTCACTAAAAGGTAAAGGGTACACAACTTCATTTGTTGTGTTTAATACCAAGGCTACAAACGAATATAAAGGCAGAGATTGCCTTGTATACGCAATAAATGTATTTATGAATAGCAGTGAAAAATTGTTTTATAGAGGACAAGGCGTAGAAGTAGATGAGGATTTGTACGCTCTATCAACTATGATACAGTGGATATGGCGCTCAGCAATAAGAGATGGCAATCCAATAAATATATATATTCCGAGCAAAAGAATGCGAACATTGCTTGTAGAATGGATTGATAATGTAAGTACCAACGGATGTTACGAGATAAAAAGAAACAAAACGATAGCGAAGCAAATATAAGATTCCATATGTGAAAATAATTACGGTCAAAAAGTCCTTGATTTCAGGGCTTTTTTGTTTGTTTGATGAATTATAAGTGTGAATAGATTATGTATTGCGGCTATTCAATAATCAGATACAAATTAATCCTAATTGAGGTGTAGCCAAGAGGTTAAGGCATAGGACTTTGACTCCTACA
>CADBRR010000113.1 GCA_902797145.1 uncultured Eubacteriales bacterium
AAGTGTCAGACTATCATATCTAAAATCGTGTGTAATATTTTCGTAATATTGTAATGTTTCCTTAACAGTGCCTGTCACCAGATATTTTTATCTATTTTTATCAGGGTTTTCTTTGATTAAGTACTCATGTTTGAGGACTTACGAGATTAACCTATCTCTTCAATTTCGTTTTTAACAATTGTATCATTTCATCTAATTCAGATACTTTAAATATCTTTGATATTGCTAGATATATTATCATAAAAACCAATGCAAATATTATCAATGAGAGGTATTTATTCAGATTTATTAATGTGCCAGTTAATCTAGACCCGAATGCTGCTAATACCGAAATAAACCCTGATAATATTGCTGTCCTTACATTATCTATTATATCTAATTTAATAAAAGACCGAATTTTTATTAATAAAAAAGCAAATGCAATAATTGCAGATAATGAGGTTGCTAATGCTAGACCAGAAATTCCATATAGCCTTACAAAAGTTGCATTAAGAACAATATTTGACAATAAATTTATAGTACTAAATAGTAAGGGCGTTCGAGTATCGCCTTTTGCATAAAAAGTATTTTGAAACATTGTATTGCATGCAAGGAAAAATAACCCGATGCAATAAAACATAAATACTGACGCTGTCATCTTGCTAGACGTTTCATTAAATGCGCCTCGTTGGTAAACTACATTTACTATTTCCGTTGAAAACAACATACAAAAGACAGTGATTGGAATCATGAAAAATAAAAATATATTGATGATTCTTGATAGCAGCTTGCCAAGTTTGTCCCTTTGTTTTAAGGTTATTAATTCAACTACTTGCGGATATAAAGCTGTCGTTATTGAATTTGACAATAAGCCATTTAGCACACTCAATAATTTATTGCCATAATTTAATGCCGAAACAGCTCCAGTTGTTAGGGATGAAGCCATCACTCTATCAACAAGCATATTAAGCTGATTAACCCCTTGCGAAAACATAGCAGAAGGAAATCTTTTTAATAATGTTTTCATATCAGGGTCATTAAAGGCAAAGTCTGGCTTATATTTATATCCCCAATTTATAAACGGTATCGCAACTAATAACCTAAAAGCTCCTCCTATGACTAGCGCAATAGCAAGTGATTCTATTCCATAGTATTGATAAAAAAAGATTGCTGCAATAATAATAGGAATGTTAACGACAACTTCTCTTAACTGACTTCCAAGGAAGTTATTATGGCATTGCAGCATTGCAGCATAAATAGCTGCACTTATTGTAAAAAAATACATCGGTGCAGATATTCTAATTAGGCCGCTTGATAAGGCCTTAGTAGAACTTGAGAACCCAGGCGCAAGTAATTGAACTATTCCATCACTAAAAAATACTAATACTAAAATTACGAGTAGTGAAATAATAGAAAATAGCGTCAATGATTTATTGGCAAAGCTGTCTATTTTTTCTTCCGATTCAGTAACCAGTTTTTCTTTATATAACGGTAGAAACACATTCCAGATGCCAACACCTAGCATAGGATAAAATACCTGATCAACGCTCAATACTGTATAGTATGCATCGCTTTGTTCTGATGTTCCGAGATAGTAAGCTAATATGCTAGATGTTAAAAAAGCAACAATTTTGGCAATAATTGTAACCGTAAAAATAACAATTGTGCCATGCACCACATTATTTTTTATTTCATTTTGCATTATTTCTTCCTAATACTGGTATTCCCAGAAAAACAAATATGGGACACATGCTCTATCCGGAGAATCAAGTGTTGCAAAAAAGCAGAACATAGCATATGCAAAGAGAAGTAAATATATCCAAAACTTATCATTCTTTATTCTATTAACCACTTCTGGAATAAACAGAATAAAAAATATATCAAAATAATAACCAGTTCTATGTGCAATTGATACTTTAGTTTTCATAAGTATCAATCCCGCCGCAATTATCGAAATAAAAGTTAATCTATAGATTTCTTTATTATTCTCAACATCAGGAGAAAGCATAAAGGCTAATACAATAAACATCAATTTTAGCGCAACATATACTAGATAATAAACACCTAATCCTCCTGTTTCTCCAGCCATTCTCATTGTTCCAATATATTTGGTATATTGGGGGAAAAGCATGAAGACATATGGAAGAATAGTACTTATCCCTGCGATTAATACTATTCCAACCATTCCAATAAATACAATTGTCTTTCTCTTAATAGTTTTCCATAGATATGGAACTGCAAATAGAATTCCAACAATTGCAGTACTATGAAACATCATTCCAGTGAACAATAAAATAATAGAAGTTATGTATTTTTTTATTCCCTCTACATCGCGAAGCACCCAATAGATTTGTAAAACAAAGGCCATCGCAAGATACTGACGTAAGAGATTCATAGAATTCAGATAATGCGTAAATGACATAAAAAAGAAAACAGGCCAAAACGCCGAATAACTATGATCCATTGATTTGTAAATAAATACGCCAATACCTGTCAGAATTATTGCGCTGACTACAGCTAAAAAGATTTGCGGATTATCCGTAAATTTAGCAACAATCATATTAAGAAAAATATAAAATTTTTCCCAAGATGAGGTTCTCCAATTAAATCCTGGTCGTGCAATTAATTCAAAACTTCTGGCGTATACATATGTATCTCTCCCAACAGAAGGAGCTCTAAGTGCCTCAACAAGGAAAATCAAAAACATTGAGACAATTATAAAACGCTTATTGACAGCTTTAGTTACTGGAAAAGTGCTATATGTTACCATTCCAAGAATGATAATGGTAAACATTAGTACTATATGAACGGTCATAAATATCGCTTCTCCAAATCAGTTTTCATCGGAAATGTATTTAAGTATTTCTATCGTTCTGCAAATTCCCTCTTGTATGTTATAGTGTGCTTTCCACCCTAATCTCTGCAATTTTGCGCTATCTAGTCTTGCCTTCGTAGCCTTGCTATAACCAGCACTTTCTGTAACATCAGGAATTTCAAAAACCACTTTACGCCCGGCAGTATTTGCTATTATTGCTGCCAGATCCTTTAGCATGATATCCGAAGCCTCATCCGCAATGTTATATGCTTCTCCGATATCTCCACATAGCAGTACTGTAAGCAGTCCGGACACTGCATCAGCTACATAGGTGTATGAATAATACTGTGTTCCTGCACTCTTTAAAACTATATCTTCACCTTCTACCGCATTATGTAGGAACTGACTCATAGCCTTCGTATCAGTTTTAAGTAATGTTGGGCCATAGGACCTTGTAAGCCTTGGTACTACTACATCTAACCCCTTCTGTTTAATATATGCTTGGCAAAGCGCTTCACCACATCGCTTACTTTCGGGATACCCCGCTCTCATCGTGTTACAATTGATGTATCCACAGTAGTCCTCATTAAACTTTTCAATATCACCACGATTCTCGCCATAAATCTCATTGGATGATGCAAAAGCAAACCTATCCGCATTATGTTCAACGCAAAAATCGAGCATATTTTTAACCCCAATAATATTTGTCGTTATAGTTCCAATAGGGTCTGTTGCATACGCAACAGGATGTGTATTACTTGCTAAATGAAGCACATACCCTATTTTTTTTATATCTTTGCGGATCAATGGTTGATTTATATCATAGGAAATGAATTGAAATAAATTGCTGTCCCAGTAATAGAGAAACCTTTCATGTGCTTTCTTCTCATTACGGCCAAGTGCATAAATATTACAATTCAATCCATATACGATATTCTTTTGAATTAACACATCTACAAGAAAGGATCCTATAAGTCCGGTCGCACCAGAAATTAGAATACTATTGTCTTGCAGTTTGCCCCAAGGAAGATCAAGTCTCGCAACATAGGCAACATCTTCTTTGTATAATTGATTTTCATATATCTTCATTTCAACCAAGTATCCTTATCCGACTTGAGGTATGCTTTAAACATCTCTAGATCGTCTTTAGTTGTAAGCTTAATGTTCTTGTCTGATCCAGCAGCGAAGTGGAGCGTCACCCCAAGTTGCACCATCATTGTGTTAGTATAGTTTGATCCTTGAACACCGACGTTCTTCTCAAAAGCTTCATGATATTTCGAATCAACAAGGTCGAAACGATAAGCCTGAGGTGTTGAAACTCTTCTCAACGTTTCTCTTGGAATATATTGTTTTGTTGTGGTTGGATCTTCTGTATCCACTACAAAAATCTGCTCATTATATGGCATGGATGTAACTGCATTACCATATTTACTTGCCACAAGGAGTACGTCTGTCAAGACAGTCTCATCAACAAGCGGACGAATGCCATCGTGAATTATCACCACATCATCATTGGCCACTTTTCCTTCTAGATTATAAACGCCGTTCCTTATTGATTCTTGTCCTGAAGCGCCACCCGAAACTATCCATTTTAGTTTGGTAATGTTAAACTGCTTTGCATAAGCCCAGACAACATCGTGCCAGCCATCAATACATACAACTTCAATTGCATCTATCTGGGGATGTCTTTGAAATCCCTCAAGCGTATAAATAAGAACAGGTTTATCATATACATTGATAAATTGCTTCGGGATATCCTGACCCATACGATGCCCTGATCCACCTGCTATTATAATTGCAACATTCATTATTCATCCTTTCCATGGCTAAAACGTACTTCACACACATTATGTCTTTCGCGTTTTTCTTTTGGAGGTATAACCATGTAATCACCATAAAGATTTCTTAGATAAGGATCATAATCTGTAAAAATCCTTACTTTTTCATCTTCAAAAGTTGCTTCTACACCTGGCAACCATTGTTCTCTACGCATGATCTCACCAAAATATCTTTTTCTACCGGTCGCAAGACAACAATATTGGCTATGATCATTGTTATATTGAATAGCTTTATCAAATTTATTGAACCAATGCGCAGAGCTATGAAAGGAAAACAAGAATCCAATTATTATCCTTACATAATAATTCGATTTTCCAGCCGAACTAAGAAACTCCTTCACATCCTTATTGCGATTTTCCCAAATAAAAACTTCCCAAGACATCATATAAAGGAAGTTACAATAAGTACCCTTGATTTTTCGTATAAACTCATTGTCAGGTGTATTCTCAAGGATAAACAGGTCCATGAAAATACGATGTAGTTCTTCTACATTAGAATCAATAATAGCCCGATAATACGAATCTTTTTTTAATATTCTTGGATATTTATGACATGGTTTAGCGCTGTAATTTGGTGCGTTAAGAATGTACTTATCGCCGAGTTCCTTTTCAAAGACCTTTTTAAACTTTTCGTAATCCTTTCTCGTCATGCTTAGGTCCATGTCATCGTCCCAAGGGATGAAACCTTTATGACGTACGGCCCCTAATGCGGAACCACCAATCAGAAAAACTTTAATGTCATATTTATCACAGACGGGCTTAATATCCTTATACATTTCTAGTAATGTCTGTTGCATTCTCTTTACAGTCTGGTCATCCATTACCTTCAACAAATGACTATCCCGTGCTATTTGATTTGTAACATCCTTACTGTTAATAAATTTAGAGAATATTCCCATCGTTATTTTGTCTCCACAATTACCTTTTTATGATTCTTCTCAAACTCCTCCCAACACTTGTCGGCTGAATAAGAGTCCAATGATTCAGATTCATTGATTCTTTTGTTATATAAATCCTCAAATGAACCTATTACCCTAGCTGGAACCCCTGCGACTACGCTTCCCGGGGGAACATCTTTCGTAACCAAACTACCTGCAGCAACCACTGCGTTTGGTCCTATCTTTACTCCGTACAAAATTGTTGAATTGCATCCAATGAATACATTATCCATGACCTCAATGCAGCCATATTTTTTTTTGCACTGTTTTTCTGGATCTATGTTATTAAAAACTTTCTGAAGCACATCATGATTTACAAATGTTACATCAGATGCAACTGCGTCGTTATTATGAAATTTAATATAATCAGCATTGATAGGAACTATTCTTGGTTGAAAGAAAAAATTTTCACCAACGCTAGCAAATATGTTATGATCAACAAGATATTTTGTTCTTGTTAATGCGCTTCGCATAAGCGCAATCCTTAACCTTGTAAATAAACTTACTTCAGCCATTACTTACACCACATATAATAATCATTGACCAGCATTTATATCTCGATAATATTTCTTTTGCAATTAAACTCTTCTAATTCCCTACATATTGCCTTTGACACCCTTCTATCAACATATGGCTGCATTGGTTTATTTTTTATCTCTTGTAAAAAACACAAAAGTTCAAATCGTATTCCTTCTCCATCAAGTTGATAAAAATATCTTTTATTTTCCTCTGAATGTTCGTATCTAATCTCAAAATAATCAGTATTCCACCAAGGTGCAGGAACGATAATATATCCCTTAGTCCCAGAAATGATTAGCTCCCCTTCAGATTTTACACCATTCGCTACTTCCATTGATGCAACTGCGTTTGAGAATACAAAATCCATTTTTGTAAAAGCATCATGCTTTCTTGCATCATCATAATAATGTACGCAAGTTGTTTTCTTAACATATTCTGTACCTAAAATTTGAAAAATTGGCAATAGTGCAGTAGGGCCCCACTCATATATTGGGTCCCATTTTCCTTGTGAATTTTCGTTTTTTAAACTAGTACAAACAGCTTTAATACTAACAACTCGGCCAATTCTACCGCTTTTAGCCAGCAGCTTTAATCGATTATATGCCGTAGAATAAGCAGTTTTTATTCCGTCTAAAAGAACCAAATGTGATTCATTTGCCAGCTGAACCAAATAGTTCCACTCACCTACATCCATTGAAAAAGGAGCTTCACACAGTACATGTTTATTATTTTCCAAAGCTTCCTTTACAAGAGCATAATGAGAACTAGGCTCAGACTTTATATAAACAGCATCTACCTTATCCAGCAATTCCTTGTAATCGTCAGTTACTGTCGGCAAGCCAAGAATTTGCTGGTTAAAACATGTTTTATTTGATGAGCATACTCCTATAGCTTCTAGGCCATTGACATAATGTGATTCTTCAATTATTTTATTTAAAAAATCCGAACCACCTACTAACCCTAAGGAAACATGCTCCTCGGCAGATCTTATCTCAGAACTTGAAACTCCTTCCGTTCGAGGTAGATATACAACCTTGCAATATTCTTTTAAATAATCAAACTTTCCTACCCAGTCAGATCCGACTGTAAAAATATCAACGCCATACCTACAGATGTCATCTATCTTCTGGCCTTCATATTCTTCAATGATTATCTCATCAGCAATTCCTGTTGCTTTAACTGCCTCAACACGCTCAATCAATGACTGCTCAGTGTTGATTTTCCCCCTAACTCTATCAAAGTCATCTGCCGTAACTCCTACAATTAGATAATCTCCTAATGCCTTCGCTCTCTCAAGTAGTCTAATGTGGCCATAATGAAGATGATCATAAGTTCCATATGTAATTACTTTGATCATATTATGGCCTCATTAAGTGTCAAGTTCTAACAATGCAGTCATGAATCTTTCCATATATTTTCTCTCGCCAATAGAAACGCGGAGACAATTTCCAAATTCACCAACATTAGAATATGTTTTGATTAAAATCTTCTTTTCAGACTTCATACGTTTTACAATAGTATCTGCATCTGATTTGGGTTCAATAAAAATAAAATTACCCGCCTCACCTTTATGTCTGTACCCATGTGTATCCAAGGCATCGATCAAATACTGTCTGCCATTCTGAAAATTAGACACTAACATATCTATCATGCCGGGGGTCTCGATTATTGATTGAGCAAATTTCATTGCGAATGCATTTGTGTTATGCGGGGTGCAAAGTTTTTGAACCATTTTGATATCTTCAGGTGCCCCTACGACATATCCGAGTCTACATCCAGCCATAGAAAAAAGCTTCGAAAATGTTCTCGTGATAAAGATATGTCTCTCTGAAAGAGCATATTTTATGAATGTCTTAGGCCAAAAGTAGTAATAGGCTTCATCTACTAACACAGTGATTTTTTTCTGCCTGCAGACAGATATTATTGCTTCAAACTCATCATCTGAATATACATTGCCCATTGGGTTATTGGGATTTAATAAGATAAGCAATTGTGTATCTTCAGTAAGAGCATTAATAATATCGTCCGATCGAATTGTTAAATCTTCATGATATGGAACTGGGGTGAAATTGCGTTCATACATTTCCGAATATACCTGGAACATAAAATATGAGGGAACAACCCCAACAATCTTGCCCTTTGGGGAAGTAAATGCTTCAATAATATAACGTATTCCTTCAGCAGACCCATTAACCAAGCAAAGGTAATCAGGCGTAGTTGTTAAATATGAAGCAAGCACCTCACTAAAATGTTTAGTTTCCGGATATTGAGCGACAAACTCTGGTGTCACATCTTCTAATACCTTATTGATAAAATCCTCTGGTAGTCCCCCTGGATTTTCATTTAAATCAAGACGCAAATATCCCCTTCTGTCATTCTGATCAAAAACTCGGACTAAATTTTGTAGTTGTTTATTTAAGAAATACATATTTGTTCCTCACTTCGAAAATAACTTTTCAACACACATCTGTGTTGCGTTTCCCCCATACATCACAAACTTTCTTTTCAATTCTTTCGTTTTATTACACTGCTCTTTATAATCCATATTTTGAATCAATCCAAGCACGTCATCATCTGACTTAATAATTCCATTTGGAAATTCTTTATTAATGTCAAAATAGAATCCACGTTTTTTTACATACTCATCATAATCATATCCGAAACAAATCACCGGCTTCTCAAGAATAGAATAATCAAAAATGATACTTGAATAATCGCTTATCATAATATCTGCTGCTATCAACAGATCATTAACGTCTGGATAATTACAACAATCAATAAGAAAATCATCAAAACGAACGCCTGATAATTTAGTGGTCAATGGATGAGTTCTTAAAAGCATTACATATTCATCGGATAACTCATCACGCCATTTTTCCCAATTAATAGGAATCTTAAGCCTGAATTATTCATGGAACAGATTTTCAGCTAAAACCATGCCATGAACTTTTAAATCTGACTTGTTCAGTTTATACCAGAC
>CADBRR010000114.1 GCA_902797145.1 uncultured Eubacteriales bacterium
AAGCTTCCTTACAACAGCTATTATCGGTACCATAGCTATTTTCTCATTGACTACTTCCTTTCCGTTTTTTGTCGGAAATTCATATGTACCATCAATTATTTCAATATTGTTAAAAACGACATCTCTGTCAGTTATAACATAAACACATATGCTAATTAATAATGCGATCGAAAGAATAATAAAAATGGTTTCATATTATAGCACGCAACACCCCATATTGCCGGTTCAGTCATCGAAACTCTCATAAAAGCCCCGTTTCGGTATTTAAATCCTATTGGTTCAAGACTTTATTTAAATATTTCATAAAATATTTCATCATTTTTTAAAATACGCATAGCCAATATTCCTTAATATGCTGCTCCTAAACTCGTTTTATATTTCGAATCTTCTGTACCTGATATTCCAATAAATCCCAACTTAACACCACTATCTTATAATTTACTTTTCTATTAGCAATCAGCTCTTTCCGCAATTATCAATTTGAATATTGACCAACAACCATAAGCTCATAACCATTCATCGGATTATCAAAGTAATTACAAAGCGCATAATGGTATACTGTGCTTCAAGTCCGCCTGTATATTTCGCTTATGGTATCCATATGTTCTATGACCGTCTGGATAGATTTATTAATCATCAATTAGCTGCTTAACATACTTTATTTTAACAAATTCACCGTCTTCAGAATAAAACCTGTAGCATTCGCTCACAATTTCATTTGCACCCGTTTTTTTATAACATTCAACAAAAATTTTCCCATCTATTACCATTAATTTATAAGTATCCTTTGGTGCAAGATTTTCATAAACATTTAAAGTATTCGTTGATATGTTATATATTCCAATGTAAACATCATAATGATCGTGCTTTCCATCAAAATCGGGAACATTCTTTTTCATAAGCAAGTATATACAATTTCCATATGATACAGGCATATCTGCATATATTTCATTATCATAATATAACTCTTGCATATTATATAACATTTCTGCCCTGCAATTTTCGTCAATCTTATATATGCCGTATTTGTTACTATTGTCAACCTCGCCGATAAAATATGTTTCATTATAGCATACTATAAAATTGCCAATTATCATCTGCTTTGACAACTCGTTACCCGTTTCATAATCATATATGGCATATTTGTGATTCGCTTGAAAATAAGCATATATACCTTCAGGTATAGTTTGTATGTGTAAAGCCTTCGCCCATGGTTTATCATATCCGCCATTGTGTTTACTGAGATCATAGGTATAAACGGGGTCTTGATTTATAAACATTAAATCATTTGCTATCAAAATTTGCTGATATTTACAATTATTATTTCGACTGCGTTCAAAGCCATCAAAGTCATCAAGTTCTTTTAATACCCCCGAAATTGTGTTTACGCAGAATATTCTGTCATTATCAACATAGTAAATGTCAGTTCCATACTGTATAAGCCCATGAGGATTATCAGCCACACAAAGAATTTGTTTATTACCGTTCAATTTATCGATTTTAAAAATTTTATCAGAACAAGTGTAATATATAAATTCATTATCGACTATTATATCTGATAGAGATGTCAATTCAAGTTCGCTTTCATCATCCATAATTTGATTATGCTCAGTCTGTTCTGTAAGTTCAGGAGAAACATTATTCTTACCTTCACATCCGATCATACTCATTAGCACAAAAAGTATTGTTACTATCATAATTCTTTTTTCTATTAATCTCATTATATTCCACCTCTTCATTTTATCTTTGCTCAATTTGTGCTGTTTCCATTTACTTAATAGTCCATTGATACAAACATTCACTATTGCATCATAGTTGCAAATCCACCTTTCCGTGTCGCAATGCTTGTTGAAACTTGATTAACAGAATTGTAAGTCCCCATCAATGCAATCGAGTATTAAAAAAACACTCTTTAGTTGTCCATTTTTGATGACCGCAATTGTTTTGGGTGTAAACTCTACAGCTTCACCTTCAGAGCAAGGATCTCCATAGCATAGAATTTTCTTTTTCTCATCCCAAAAAGCTTTATCGTCAAAGGGATAATAGTGACACCCACCGCCAGAGTCAAGTGGGCTTTCGCCAACAAAGTACAAATCTTTGAATAAAGAATCTGGTAAAACCAAATTGGCAACTGTAACTTCTATTTTCTTTAAAAAACTCTGCATATGTGTACAAAGCCCAGTCTCGCTATCCACAATTAACTCAAACCGCCAATTACCTCCGAGAAGCACGCTATAATCTCCTTGTAAGCCATCATATAAAAGAGATGAGTCTTCAGCTAAATAAAAGGAGCTATTAAAAGACTTAAATCTGCAAAACTTTGAGTCTCCAATATAAAAATACATTTTGTTGGTGCTTACACATTCCTTTTTCTTATCCTTTTTACTATTTAAAAACCATGCCCCCAATGCCATACTAACTCCGCCTCTATATTTACTTATATTGCATTTATCATTTTCAGTGCTTCCATAATATCGTTTCGCAAAAACTCAACATTTTCCGTTTTTAGTATTAATCTTAACTTTTTATCTACCACATCGGTATTTATAATCTTTTCCTTTTCTGCAAGCATCTTTATGCTTTTTAATGCCATTGACCTTATCTGATACTTTTTGTTGTACACTTGTGCCAAGATAAAATCCATATACCTACTATCTTCGGCGCAATTAAGACTAAAAGCTTCTGCAATAGCTACCTTAACCCATTTGCTTTTCTCCTTAAAAAAGCATTTTTTCAAAAAATCAAGCTGATCAAACTTTTCTGTATTATTTATTATATCGCCAATACTAAAAAATGCATATCCTCGTACAATATAATAATCATTTACAGCAATTTTTTTCAGATGTTGAAGTACTTTTTCAGACTTGCTGAAATATAACGAGTCACAAGAGGAAGCTCTAACAATATAATCTTTATCATCAAGCATACTTAGCAATATCTCTTCGCTTTTATCACATGGAAACATCGCAAGCATTTCACTAACAGCCAATCGCACTTCAAGGTCATCATTATATCTCATGATTTCAATTAGGAAATAATCAATATCACCCCTATCTTCCATATCTAAAAGTACATCAATACTGTTCATATTTTTATGCTCCTTTTAAAACAATTTCAGTTTATTACACGGTTAATCGCATTCTTTTACTTTACCAAATGTAATATTAAAAGTTTATTTGTGACTCTATCATATATAACAATACAACCATTAATAGCTTTAATATATGTACCTGTAATTACAAATTCAAATAAATTGAATAGTTAAAGTAACAAGAATTATTTTTCTCATTAAAATGCCCCATCAAAGCCAATTTTGCTATATATGCCATTTCATAAGCTTCTGAGTGCATCGATTAGTGTTTAAATCAATTTACGGCATGCTCCAATAAATTGTTGTTTCATCTCTGCTCATTATCTTGATCTCTCTATTATCAACCTTGATTTTATAATTTTCATCAAGTTCTGTAATATGCCCACAAAATCTATACTGATAATAGTTTTTCATATATTCTTCATCACTTACTTTAAAAAACTGCGAGTTTCTGTTGTCTGAAATAGCAATTTCCGATTTTGTTTCTACGACAATATAATAATCATTTGCATAATTATATACGAAAATCTCGAACTCGCTATTCCCTTTAGCAATTTTAAGTATTGATTTCGATAATGGATTGATTGACGGAATTTTCCAGCCATTTTCAGTTGCAGGAACTATTAAAATTTTACTTTTATCATAAAATACAATAGCGTTCTCATTTCCCTCCACTACATAATCAGCGTCTTTCATATACATATACTTGCAAACATCTTCAGGCGAAGAGAATTTCATAAATATGTTTTCGATTGGAATTATTCCTATCAACATTATGAAAGTTATCATAACAATTATTGTAACTATGCGTTTTTTCTTGCTGTTAAGATATTTTTTTCTTAATAGCAGAAATAACATTATAATAATCATGCAAATTAAAATTCTAATCAACATTAGTTTTTACCCCCTTTTTACGCTTCATAGTTGCAAATTGCGCTATATTTAATCATGTTATTCATATGAAATAGTATTATAATAATAATTATATTTTATAATATATTATAACAACTGTAAACATATTTTTAATACTTTGTCAAATTTTGCAATCTGCGACACATATACGCAAACTAAAAGAAAACAGCCGATGCGCATAGCATCGACCAACCTAAAATATTGCATTACATTATCTGTTAGGGAGTCACGACGGTCTATGACCATCGGGACGATGTAATTTAAGCAATAACAAATAAACATTTTTCATTAACCAGATCAATCTTATAATTGTTAATGCCATTTATCAATAATATCTTTATTATATAAAAAGTTTTCAATTGCACTTTCTCTGAGAAACATAAGATCGCATATTTCATCATAATTATTAACAAGATCACTATATCCAATTATAATCAATTCTGAATTATTAATCTGATATTTTCTGCATTCATAATCAAAATACATTAATGAATTTTCTATCATAAATATAGTTGATGGAAAAAATCCTGGCATATTATCATCGTCCATAATCAAAAATCGAATTTGCTCTTTATAAAACAATATACCATATACTTTATAAAAATTGTTTTCTGTTAATTTATATCCAAAGGTTTCGCTGTCAATTGTAAAACCTTCTGAAGAACTAACATAATCTTCATAACCGTTTCTTGTTTGTGGTAAAACCAATATTGGATAATTACATTGTGTCATTATGCATTTTAAAATCATTTTATCTCCTAATTATTTTTAATTTGAAATCAAAAAATACATTTTCATTCAATATAGAATTATAATGTATTATAATTTTCCCAGTCGAGGTATTGAATATTTGTTCCATTTTGACTGCGTTCAATGGTAGTCTTGGATCATTTAAAGGTCCAATTTTAGGATTACTTTGTGCTGATTTCATAGCAATTTGCTCATTTAAGTTCTTCGGTTCTGTCCTTCCAGTGTGTATATTCTCTATGCACTTATTGTGCACCAAAACACTTGTATTGCCTACATAATATGTGTGGAAATCTTCAACCTCAAAGTTGTAAATCTTTACAGGTGTTTCACGACCTTTTCTATTACAACATATTCACCATTACTCTTTACAAGTATATCTCCTGCTCTGAATTCTATTGCATATGCCAATCATTTTGTTGTACATATTTTTATATCATTTCATAAAGGATAATTCCTTTAGCAACTAATTTATTTCCTTCAAACAGTTCAAACTCCACATCAGCAGAAAGATTGTTCGGAGCAAAATCAGATAAATATTTCATTTCTGAGATAGTTTCATTATCACCAAGATATTGTATATTTTCTACAAATATACTCCAAAAATCTTCAATCTTTAATGGTGATTTTGTTATTTTTATAATTGGAGCATATTTTTTTCCTTTAGGTAAATAATTTCTACCACCCTCATCTTTTGATAGCCAATGAATTCTTGCTTTAAATCTCTTATTCATATTTCACCTTTCTAAATAAATACTATTGCAGTACTGAATTTAAAAATGTCAAATCAGAAAAATAATATGCAGGACCAATTGCATTAAGTTTTGAAAAATATGAAACACTGCTATGAAATAGTGCACGATTAGGCACCCTTATGGTAATTAGTTTATTTGAACCTAATTTTGTTCCCCATATCTTGGCATTTGCTTTAGTCGTTGCAAAAAACTTTCCCTCAATCTGACCAGGGCTCGTACTCAGTCTCCCTGTATCAGCAAAACTTTTGGCTTCTACTTCACTAACAGAGCGATATAACTTTGTCGTTGTTGTTAATTTATTTATTATCGCTTTCGTTCCACCAGCTATTATACCGCTTGTTAGTCCGGCATATACCTACCACAGTAGGATTTCTGCCATATGCAAATTTTTGGTCGCAGCATATGTCGAAGCTCCTACTATACCTTGAACAACGCCTGTCGCAAGTGCTCCCATTCCGGGTACGGCTGCATTAATTGCTCCTGTAACTGCACCTGATGCCGCAGAAATACCAACAGCCGCCCAATTTACCGATTCGCTATTTGCTACTTGTGCAACAACACTTGATACCGCACCTGCTATCGCACCTATTGCTGCTCCAATGAGGATATTCCAAAACTCACCTTCGGTATCTTCCCTCGATACAGGATTATTTCCACAATATGCATACGCATTATGTCCGATAATTCCTTGTCCGGTGGACAGATATACATCGGCAGATATAAACCTGTTGGTGTCAGGGTCATAGTACCTGCTTTGCAGATAGTACCAGCCTGTTTCTGTATCATATACATAGCCTCTATATCTGAATGGGTTAAGATTTGCTATGCCTGATCCGTCTACATCTGTTGCTGACAATACTTTGCCCCATGTATCATAGGTATACTGCGCTGCAAGTCCGCCTGTACGTTTCGTTTAGGTTGTCCCGACGGTCATAGACCGTCGAATTTTTAAAACAATTCATATTGCTTAATTCTTTTTGCTTTTATACAATCATCCCGTTATAAACATTAATAAGTTTTAAAATATACATGTTTATTTAACAATAATCATAGTCGACGATCGTAAGGATTATTTTGCCGGAGCTCCTTGTTTTTTAATAATTTGTTTACCGCAAATAGAATAAATGGTATTATTATTAGCATAATTACAATAAACAACTGCAATGGCATTAGTATTGGATCAATGTAAACTTGCTCCGTTCCGTTTTTTATTATTCTTGTCCTGCCTAACACATATGTTAATTTGTATTCATCTCCGTTATATGCGACATAATTGAACATACTATTCTCTGATTTTTGATATATAGTTTTTATTTGATTTTCGTCATCTGTTTCGTAAATTATATCGCCATTTAACGACAGTTCATATACGCTATTTCCACCGCAAACCCATATATTATCATTCTCGTCAATGTAAAAGCTATATCTAGCCATACGAGGATTAATCTGAGACACAGTTTTTCCGTCGGATATAACAAATATATAGGAATCCATTCTGCCTAAATATAATTTTCCTGACGAATCAACAGCAAAACTGCGAAGTGCATACAGCCTTCCGCTTATTGAAAACAATACACAAATAAAGTAAAATATAAACCCAACTTTAATAATAGGATTCATTTTTTTAGTTTTCTTTGCAAATTTCTTTAAAATCATAAAAACTCCATCATTTACCAATAGTTATATTATATGCATCATAGTAGCTTTCAAATAAGTTCATTTTGCCAAACACCCAGCTATATCCAACGCTAGCATGTTCCTCATAAGGTATTAGTGATGGTCCTATACAGCCCGAAAAAGTTTCAGTAATATACTCTGGGTGTCCGGATGACATTACATAGTCGTATCCAGCACTTACAACACCTATGCCGGCAGAGGCTCCAACAGAATTATAGCCACCATCTAACTCATCAATACTTGGAGCATTTGTAATGCTTTTGAATCCACCAATCGATGCTCCAAAGAGGATACCACCTCCACCACCTAATGAAAATACGAATCCAATACCACCTTCTTTATCAAAACATATTCCTATAGATGCCGATCCGTAAGCAGCAAATCCTGCACTGCCGCAAATTCCAATTGTAGTAGTATCATCAATAAAAAAATCATAAACATTTTTTGCAGTATCAACAACAGGTTTTGCAGCAATTATTGCCTCACGAGACATTTCTTCAAGTGCTCTATCCCAATGTAAATCCAACAAAATTTCATCAGGGTCACTCGGTCCATCACTCATAAATGTAGCATATGCCGGTCTACATCCGCTTCCGTCCTGCAAGTTTACCGGATTATTTCCACAATACGCATACGCATTATGTCCGATTATTCCTTGCCCGGTGGACAGATATACATCGGCAGATATAAACCTGTTGGTGTCAGGGTCATAGTAACGGCTTTGCAGATAATACCAGTCTGTTTCTGTATCATATACATAGCCTCTATATCTGAACGGATTAAGATTTGCTATGCCTGATCCGTC
>CADBRR010000115.1 GCA_902797145.1 uncultured Eubacteriales bacterium
AGCACCGAGTTATTCTCGGTGCTGTTAGTTTTTATCAAGACCTATAATAATATCTGCGGATATTCCGTAAAACCTGCAAAGCTTTTTCAAGTCTTCAATTTTAAGCTCAGCTCTGCCTAATTCTATATGATTGTACCCTTGCTGTGATTTATTTATTACTTTTGCTACTTCAGCTTGAGTAAGATTTCGTTCTTCCCTTAGCGATTTAAGTTTTTCTCTGTATGACATTTTATTTTTCTCCCCCAATTCGATTGCTTATAAAAATCTCATCTATTGGAATTTCAAGCACATTTATAAGCGCATTAAGCTCAATATCTGTAACAGTCCTTGATTTATCCTCAATCCTCGATATAGAACCACGACAAATATACACACCGGCAAGCTCCAGCCTCGCAGACAACAGCTGTTGGCTCATGTTCCGCTTCTTTCGATATTTTCTGATAATATCGCCGACCATATTCATATTATTGCCATCAATTATGCGTGCCATATTTTTAACCCCTGAAAAGTTTTGTCTTGATTGAGGACAAATATTATAATAAAATACCAACAATTATATTTTGTCCTATAACTGGACAAAACAACATTATTTTTTGAAAGAAAAATAAAAAATCGAATTTACTCATATTTTGAGTATTGACAATTACTCAAATATTGAGTATAATTATATTCAGATATTCGGATTTTGAAAATAATATTGGAGGAAACGATGAACGTTATTTATAAAGGGAATCAAGAACTTCTGAAAATAATTGATAATATTTACATACTTGATCATAATAAGCTGGCTATATCAAAATACGTTGCTATATATAATTATGAAGAAAAAAAATCTATTATTTTTTTTAATACATTCACAAGAAAGATTGTAGAATTGTCCAATAGAGAATATTTTGACCTAAAAGTTGGATTAGAGAGTCACGAAATGAATTATGTGGTTAATGCAATGTTTATGGAAAAAATGTTAGTTCCTGATTCGTTGGATGATAACGCTCTATATAATGATATAAGGGAAATTTTTGTTTCGGAAAATCATCAAGAATTTAATGGATATGAAATATATGTAATTTTCACAACTACCGTTTGCAACGCAAGATGTTTCTATTGTTTTGAAAGAAATACGAAACATGTAACTATGGATTCACAAACCGCAGAAGATGTGGCAAAATTCATTATAAAAACACGAAATACTCAAAAGCCAGTATGTTTGCACTGGTTTGGTGGGGAACCTCTTTGCAATATTGCTGCTATAGATGTTATATGCAACTATTTAGAATCTAAAGGGATTTCTTATACTTCACGTTTTACCACAAATGCCTCGATTTTTAATAGTGATATAATAACAAGAGCAGTGTGTAAATGGAAAACAAATCGTGTCCAAATAACGCTCGATGGTACAGAGGAAGAGCATAACAAAAGAAAGAATTATGTTAATGCTGATAAATATAATTTTAAAAATACTATAGAAAATATATTTTTGCTTGAATCTAATGGTGTCCATGTAACCATACGATTAAATTGTGATGCAAATAATATTGACAATATGAAATTGTTAGTTACTCAATTATGTGACAAATTCAGAGGTCATAACAAAATATTTATAGATCCACATCCTATATTTAATTGCGATAATAACGAGAATATACTGAATGTAGATAGTGATTTCTATAATAAAATAATATCGCTGGAAAATTTAACATCAGAATTTAATTTGATTAATAACGATGAAGTAAAAAAGAATAGCGCCAATGCAATAGATAAATTCCGCCTAGGCTCTTGTCAAAGCGTTTCAATGAGAATCGCCCCGGATGGTAATTTATATCCTTGCCAGCATATAGATCAGGTTGCATCATATGGCAATATATACGATGGAATTATAGATGAGCAAATGTATGAAGTATGGCGAACGGAAAATCATCATCAAACATGCATTGAGTGCACATATAGACCGTTGTGTGCTTGCTTAGAATTTTGTAATGCAAATCGAGATAAGTGTAAAATTTACGCTGACATGAAATATAAGAGTTGGGTATTTGACATCTGCTCTGAATACTATAACTTGCATACTTATATCAAATTAAGTAAGCAATACAGGATTTATACAATTTTGGATAAAAAAGTAGCAATTGAATTTTCAGGTATAAACGACGACGAAGTTAAAAATATATTAAAAATGAACGATGTCAGTTATTTCATGTGGAAACATATCGAGAACGGAATTACAAAACAAGATTTAATTCGAAAAGTTATGTCGGAATATGATATCGATTACGAAAACGTTGCAAATGCAGTTTGCAATTTTACCGAATATCTATATTCAAACAATATTATTTCGAAGTGAATTGATAGAATTAATATTACATTTTGTAATATATGAAAGGAGGGAAAATACATGAAAGCTTTTGAAATGCCTCAAATTGAAATGTGCTATATGAAAGTCGAAAACGCAACAGTTACAAGTTATCTCTGTTGCACAGATGGCGTAGATAAAAACGGCTCAAGTTGCTGTGAAGTAGCATAATTTTACATTTTAAAACATTATGAAGATCTATGCAATTAGTAAACATTTTACTTTTGCATAGATCCAACATAACATTAATATTACTTTGGAGGTAAAAATAATGAACTCAAACACAGTCGATGCATATATCGAAAAAAACAAGGCAATGTTATTTCCTAATGACTACTATTCGATAGAAGATGTGAGGCAAGCACTTTTAAAAGCGGATGACAATTTTGTTAATATGATACAATCTTTTAGTTTCGCACTTCCATCGGATGGAAAATTAGCTGCAATTACTGGTAAAAAGATGCTCAACTATTATCTCACAGGTCTGAAAAAGCGTTCACAGTTGTTTACTTTTCATAGTGAAAGAAAGAAATTATTCATAAAATACAAGTTCAAAAGAACAAAGGGCGACAGTATATGTAGGGCATTCAATTGTGCGTGGATTATAAATAGCGTAGACGATCCGTCAATAGCAGAAATTAGAAATACACTTGCCGCAAGACAGGCTAAGGTAATAGCCAAAATAACCAAATGGGCTAAAATATATATGGCACTACGTCCGGGTCTTAAGGAGATTGGATCAACATTCTATGTTGACTAATATTAATGAGGTTATTTAAATATGTTTTCAGAGCTTTTTTCATTTTTAACTCAAGCGGTCACAGAAGATGATGCTAATAGCAGAAGATCGGGAAGTATTTCACAAAATAGATACTGGACAGAT
>CADBRR010000116.1 GCA_902797145.1 uncultured Eubacteriales bacterium
AAATCAACGTTACGTTCTCTGCCGTTGATATGGAAACAGGCGAACTTTTGCCTATGCTTATGAACGAGAATGGCGAAAGGCTTGAAAAGTATTCGTATTCAGTAAATCTTGATTTTGAAGAGATTTATATGGGCACAGAGTTTATTTCAGAAAACATTCCGGAGCTTGTAAATTATAAGGATAACGAAACAGGTAAGGTTTATGTGTTCGATCATTGGAACGATGATCCTAACGAGTTTCTTATATCGGAAGATAAGGAGTTTATCGCATATTGTAAGGCAGACGAAAACGCAAATGCACAATGTATTGTTAAGTTTTCAGCGGTTAATATGAACACAAACAAATCGGGTGATTTATTAAGCCTTGGCGAAGAAAAAGGAAAGCCAACGATAAATGTAATAGTAGATTTCGGGCATACATTGACAGAAAATGAAATACCGAAATTTGGTCCGATTGAACCCGGTACAATGGTAAGATTCGATCATTGGGATGTAGAACCTAACGGAACTCAGATAAATGAAGATACTGAATTTAAGGCATATTATGTTTCAAAGTTTTATGTTACATTTCACAGCGAAGAAGCAGACATAGGCAGTGTTCAGATAGTTGAATACGGTCAGGCGGCAGAAGCTCCCGAACTTCCCGAACTTGAAGGATATGTATGTTTCGGTTGGGATAAAGATTTGTCATGTATAACAGAGAGTATATTAGTAACTGCAAGATATTATAAGTATGGCGATAGCGATATGAATAAGGAAGTAGATTCTGCCGATGCTACTGTGATTTTAAGGTATGTTGCAAAGCTCGATGAGTTCACAGATGAGCAGAAGATTGTTGCGGATACAAATATTGATAAGGTAATTGATGCATCAGATGCAACAAATGTATTGAGAGTAGTTGCAGGACTTGAGGACTAAAATTAAATAGGTTCGACCTCCCCTTTGCGGGAGGTTTTTTGTTGCAATTAAGAGTAATATAGAGTATAATTAAATATATAAGGTCATGAGCAGGTGAAGTTATGAAAAAGAAAGTATTAACATATGTTATTTCATATGTGGTTTATGTAGTTGTTGCGATGATAGTGTTTCCGCTTGGTATGTATATAAAGCAGGGGAGCGAGTTTGAATATAATTTTGTGCAAACGCTCATAGCGTCACTTGTAACAGGGGTAATATTTGCAGCTTTGTTTGGAACAGGAAAGATTTTCCTTGATAAGAATAAGAAGTATAGAAAATAACAATAAAGCGTAAATCATAAAATGCTAAAAGCTTGATTTTTTGGGGAAAAAGTTATATAATAAATATCAATGGGGGCGTGGCTCAGTTGGTAGAGCGATGCGTTCGCAACGCATAGATCGAGGGTTCGAATCCCTTCGTCTCCACCAAAGCAAAATCCTGTCGACTAAGGGCGATAGGATTTTCGCTTTTTAATGTAATTACATTTATTTATCATAGTTCCTTATTTTGCTTATAAAAAATTTTTCAAAAACTTGTAATAAAAATATTGACAAGTTAAAAACAACGTGATAATATTTACTTGTAACGATAAAAGTTATAAGTAAATATTAAATATTAGGAGGCAAATTATGAAAATCGCAGTAGTAGCAGCAAATGGCAGAGTAGCGCAGAAAGTTATCAAGGAAGCTTTGGACAGAGGATTTGAAGTAAAGGCTTTCGGACATAGTGACGAGAACAAGACAGTAGCTAAGGACTATGTAAAAAAGATATAATGGACCTTACAAAAGAAGATCTTGCAGGATTTGACGCTGTGGTTGATGGATTCGGTGCATGGAAAGATGAAGAGCAGCCAATGCATATCAAGACATCACAGCATCTGTGTGATATTCTTTCAGGAAGTGATACACGATTGTTAATAGTTGGTGGTGCTGGCAGTTTGTATGTTAATCCGGAACACACCATTCAGGTTAAGGACGGTGCAGATTTTCCGACTATCTTTCTTACTCTTGCAAATGCACAGGGACAGGAGCTCGAAGAGCTTCGTAAGAGAAATGATGTAAAGTGGACTTTTATTAGTCCTGCAGGTGATTTCCAAGCTGATGGTGAGCGTTCCGGCAGATATATTCTTGCAGGCGAGGAGTTGACACTCAATTCACGTG
>CADBRR010000117.1 GCA_902797145.1 uncultured Eubacteriales bacterium
AAAGTAGCAATTATTTTCATAATAAGCATCGTTGAAGCGTGCATATTTATGTCGATAACATATTTTATTTACCGCTCATTCTCAATGAGTGAAAAGTCGATATTCTATATCATTATGCTTCAGTCGCTTTTGAATATTGCTGTTTCATTCATACCTCTTCCCGGCGCATCGGTAGCGTCAGAAGGCGGTTTCTATGTCGTTTTCGGAAAACTGTTCCCCCAGCAGATAATATTCCCATCAATGCTTCTGTGGCGTGTGTGCACATACTATATGAACATTTTGTTGGGACTTATCGCTGTATTGATTGACGGATTCAGAAAGAGTAAAACATAAGGAGAAAATATGTATATATCTGATAACTGGAAAGATTATGAAATAATAGACGCAGGATATGGCGATAAAATAGAAAGGTGGGGCGATGTTATTCTTCGCCGTCCCGATCCACAAGCAGCATGGCCGCTTGAATATTCAGGATATGTCGATGCAAATTATATCCGTTCAAATACCGGCGGAGGCCATTGGGAATACAATAGGCAGCTTGATGAAAGCTGGACTATAAAATATCGTGATTTGAAATTTATTGTAAGGCCTACCGGCTTTAAGCATACAGGGCTTTTCCCCGAACAGGCTGTAAACTGGGATTGGATGAGGAGTATTGTTGATAAAAATATCTCAGATGATAAGCCGTTTAAGGTTTTGAATCTGTTTGCGTATACGGGCGGCGCAACTTGTGCGCTTGCAAAATCGGGTGCGCACGTTGTTCATGTAGACGCCGCAAAGAGCATTGTTTCGTGGGCAAAGGATAATTTAAATTGTTCAGGATTGGGCGATAAACCTGTAAGGTTCATTGTCGATGATTGTATGAGGTTTGTACTTCGTGAACAAAGGCGTGGCAACAAATATGACGGAATTTTAATGGATCCGCCAAGCTATGGCAGAGGTCCTAACGGCGAGATGTGGAAGATAGAAGAAAGCCTCTATAAGCTCGTTGAAGAATGCGTTAAGTTATTGAGCGATGATGCAAGGTTTATGCTTATAAATTCATACACGACAGGCCTTGCGCCAAGCGTTCTAAAAAATGTTTTGCGTGTTGCGCTCAAGGATAGAAAATGCAATATAGAGTCCGATGAAATAGGGCTTCATATAACACGTGATAATCTCGTACTGCCATGTGGCGCAAGCGGTCGTGCAGAGCTTTTATAAAACAGGAGTTAATAAAGTGATAAACGTTCTTTATGAAGATAACCACCTTTTAGTTGTCGAAAAGCCTGTAAACGTGCCGGTTCAGGCTGATAGCTCAGAGGATTCAGATTTACTTACAATTTTAAAAAGTTATATAAAGGAAAAATACAACAAGCCCGGAGAAGTCTATTTAGGGCTTGTTCATCGTCTTGATAGACCCGTAGGCGGCGTTATGGTTTTTGCAAGGACGAGCAAGGCTGCAAAGAGATTGACAGAGCAATTCGCATCAAAAACTGCAAAGAAGCGTTATGTGGCAGTAGTTATGGGCAAAGCTATGGCTCAAAAAGAACTTTGCTGTTATATCAAAAAGGACGAGAAAACGAACACATCATACGAAGTTGATAAAAACGCAGATGGCGCAAAGCTTGCCAAGCTTAAATATACTTTGATTTCAAGGCATAATGAACTTTCCCTGCTCGATGTAGAATTGTTCACAGGTCGTCACCATCAGATAAGATTTCAGCTTTCAAACGATAATACGCCTATATGGGGTGATAGGCGATATAATATGCAATCAAAAGACGGTCAGCAGATTGCGCTTTATGCGTATATGCTAACGATAGAACACCCAACGCTCAAAAAAAGTATGACATTCACTTCTATGCCGAGTTTAAAACCGTTTAATATGTTCAAATCGGAGCTTGAAGGGCTTGTAAACGGCGTTTCAATCGTTTACGAAGATGAAAATATAGTAGCGGTAAATAAGCAAAGGGGGGTTTCTGTAAACGATGATGGCGATGAAAATTCGCTCGAATGCAGACTCAAAAGGTTGTATAAAGAAATTTATCCTGTCCATAGGCTCGATGTGAACACAGCAGGGCTTGTATTGTTCGCAAAGAATATGGACGCAAAAACCGAACTTGATAAAGCTGTAAAGTCACGCTCGATACGAAAATTTTATAACTGTACTGTTATAGGAACTCCAACAAAAAAAGAGGGGACATTAAAAGCATACCTTGTCAAGAATGCTGATGACTCACTCGTTCGCATATATGATAAAAAATTGCCCGATTCAAAGGAGATTATAACAAAATATACTGTTATTTCTTCAGAAAATGATATTTCAAAGCTCGAAATAGAACTCGTGACAGGCAGAACCCACCAGATAAGGGCGCATATGGCATATATAGGTTGTCCGCTTGTAGGCGATGATAAGTATGGCGATAGGAGCTTTAATAAAATATCAAAGCTGCCATTTGACTTGACAGCAATAAAGCTTGTATTAAACTTTGAAGAAAACAGTCAACTTGCATACTTAAACGGAAAAACAATAGAGTTATAAAAAAATGGGCAGGAAGGAAGCAGCTAATGGGAAACGCGACAGGCGAAATAATTAGTTTTGTAATAAGTCAGGCTAAGTCCGTTACAGGCGAATCGGTACACGATTTGCAGGAATCCGTATGAGACCTCCTTGATATATCAAACAGTACATTCGGCAATATAAGGCGAGAAAATGGGCGTAAATTCACTTTTGAGGAAGCGAAGGCTTTTCAAAAAATGCTATGACGATATAAAGGATTGGCAGGATAGTTTCCCCGATAGCGTTGATTGTCGCTTGACCGATATGTATCTTCCATATGCAATGCTTATAATGAAATATAAAAATCAAGACAAAGACTTTGCGCAGATAGATTTATACTCATTTGATGCGCCCGACAGCAATAGAAGAATTATAATGGTTAATATTTCCGACAAAGATAATTATAAATTTTTTATCGACCAATTCGAGTATATATGGGAACATCAGTCGATAAAAATCGGCAGCGAAGAAGATAAAAACTGATTATTTTTCAATCGTAACAC
>CADBRR010000118.1 GCA_902797145.1 uncultured Eubacteriales bacterium
ATAAATGGGATTTCGACAAAAAAGTATAACGACCGCAATTGGGATTCATATAGAAACCATACAATAGGCTTTGTTTTTCAAAGCTATAACTTGATTACGCATCAATCAATACTTTCAAATGTAGAGCTTGCATTGACAATATCGGGCGTATCTAAAAAGGAGAGGCGAGAAAGGGCAAAAGAAGCGCTTAAAAAAGTAGGGCTTGGCGAACAGATACATAAAAAACCTAACCAGATGTCGGGCGGACAAATGCAGAGGGTCGCAATAGCGAGGGCGCTTGTAAATAACCCCGATATATTGCTTGCAGACGAACCGACCGGCGCACTCGACAGCGAAACGAGCGTTCAGGTAATGGAGCTTTTAAAAGAAGTAGCACAGGATAAGCTCGTTATAATGGTAACGCATAACGCAGAGCTTGCGCAGGAATACGCAACGAGGACAGTATATTTAAAAGACGGAAAAATAACAGGCGATACCGATGAATTTGTAATAGATGAAAATGATATTGAGAAGCCGCAGGACAAGAAAATGAAGCGAGTTTCCATGTCGTTTTTCACGGCGCTTGCGTTGAGCCTTAATAACCTTGCAACGAAAAAAGCGAGAACTTTCCTAACATCTTTTGCAGGGAGCATAGGCATAATAGGAATTGCGCTTATACTTGCAATGTCAACAGGCGCACAAAGTTATATAAATTCTATTCAGCGTGAAACGCTCGCCTCGTATCCTATAACGATTACTTCGGAGCAGTCGAACATTATGGGAATATTGCTTGCCGCAAGTGAAATGCGTGGTGTAGGTGCAGGCGAAGAAAACAAAGACGGTGAAAATGTAAAGGCAGAAAATACAGTATATTCAAACGATAGAATGTATAAACTGTTCAATACGATGTTTGCAAATGAAGAGGATAAAAATAACTTAACAGCATTCAAAGAATATGTAGATAAGCAGTTGTCAGCGGATACTCAGTTCAATTCGCTCGTATCGACAATACAGTATACATATGATTTGCCAATGAATGTGTATGTTAAGGATAAGGACGGGAATTATAGACCTTGCGATATTTCCGATGTTTTCTCGTTCGGTTCAACAGAAAATGGCGAACAGTCGGGAATGAGTATAATGATGAATTCCTCTTTTAGCAATATGAATTTGTGGGAGGAGCTTTTAAGCGATAAAAGTGGGAATAGCATCTCGCCACTCGTTAAGGAGCAGTATGATTTGGTCGCAGGAAAGTGGCCCGAAAAGGCGGAAGAAATTGTATTGGTTCTCGACAGAAACGGAGAAACGACAGATGTTGCATTCTATGCGCTCGGTCTTATGGAGAAAAACGAGGTACAGGACGTTTTCAAAGCAGTTATGAATAAGGAAAAAATTACTTCCGAGCAAAAATCAATATCGTATGATGAGCTTTTGAATAAATCGTTCAAGCTGATACTTAATTCGGATTATTATTCCGATAACGATTCAGACGGAATTTATGACTATATAGGCGATGATGAAAAGCTAATGGATATGGTAATAAAAAATGGCTTTGACCTCAATATAGTAGGAATTATAAAGCCTAACCCCGATGCGAACGGAACGCCTATAATGGGAACATTCGGTTATACAAAAGCGCTTACTCAATATGTTGCAGAGAAAACATCAGAGAGTAAAGTTTTGAACGAGCAGAAGAAGCAGGAAAACGAAAATTATGATGTTTTGAGCGGTCTTCCGTTTATAATAACTGAGGATATCGATATAAGCGATAGCGAAAAAGCAGAGAAAATCAAAGAATATTTTGCTTCACTCGATAACGAAAAGAAGCAGGAGATGTATATAAACATAACCTCAATTCCCGATGATGATGAGCTTAAAGAGCGTGTCGATGAACTTATGAAGGATTATCCCGATAGACAGTCAATGATAGACCTTGCAGTTGACTCCTATAATATGGATAGGGAAACTGTTGAAAGCTACCTTGAAAGCTATTCCGATGAAGAACTTGAAAATCTCGTTCGTGAACAGTTCGAGGGGGTTATAAAAGCCCAAATGCGAGCAAATAGCGAGGCGGAAGTTGAAAAAATCAAGACAACTCCGACAAAACAGGAGCTTAAAGATATAAAGAAGCGCATAAAGTCAAACCTCAAAACAAAAGATGTTCAGCTTGGCTATATCGCACAAGCATGGCTTAAAAATACGGCTATGGACGAACAGACGATATTTACATACCTTATGATGATGGACGAGGAAAGCTTTAATAAGGCGCTTAATGACCAGCTCGATAAAGATGCGCTTGAAATGTATTCGCAGTATGCCGCACTCGATGCAGAGGGCGGAGTTCAAAAGGTCGCTGATGCGTTTGATGAGCTTATAGAAAAAACAGAGGACGAAAAGGTTCTTGCAAAATATTATGATTTGTATATGCCGTCGACAGTTTCTACTTCAACACTTGAAGATAACTTGAAAAAACTCGGCGATATAGATATAAAAACACCTGTTTCAATTTCGATTTATGCAGCTACATTTGAGGATAAACAGGCAATATCCGATGAAATAGATAAGTATAACGAACAGGCAAGCGAGGACGATAAAATAGAATATACCGATTATGTCGCAGTAATGCTCTCAGGCGTTACAACGATGATTGATGCAGTATCATATGTGCTTATAGCGTTCGTTGCAATATCGCTTGTAGTTTCATCACTTATGATAGGAATTATAACATATATTTCAGTGCTTGAACGCACAAAGGAAATAGGAATACTCCGCTCAATAGGCGCATCAAAGCGTGACGTGTCAAGGGTATTTACAGCAGAAACGCTTATAGTTGGGCTTTTCTCAGGGCTTATAGGAATAGGCGCATCGCTTGCTTTGTGCATACCGATAAATTCAATTATACACGCACTTGCAGGAATTGATACGATAAATGCCTTTATACCTGCAAACGCTTGCATAACACTCGTTGTAATTAGTATGGTATTAACGCTAATCGCAGGCAGAATACCGTCAAGAATGGCAGCGAAGAAAGACCCCGTAAAGGCACTTAGAACAGAATAAATTAAATAAATACGAAAGGAGATAAAAAGCGATATGGCAGAAAATAATAATCCAAATATCAAAAGCGTTCAGGAAATTGCTAATCAGTTTAGCGAATCATCAAGCTTTTTGAACGCTATTTCAGACGGAATAAGGCAGGATATAATTCTTGAAATATTAAAGGACGGAAATAAAGGAACAAGAGTAGGTGAATTAGCAAAGCATTGTAACCTGTCAAGACCTGCCGTATCGCATCATCTTCAAATACTTCGTGATGCAGGTGTGCTTTCTATGCGTTCGGAAGGAACAAAAAACTATTATTTCGTAAATACAGATAGAAAAGAATGGAAAACAATTTCAAAGCTGTGCGAAAATATATATAATATAAGAACCGTATAAAATTAGCAAATAAAATTTATATCGAGAGGACTTGTTAAAAATCAAAATTCAGGATTTTCAACAAGCCCCTATTGCGATTATTTGACTTTGATATACTTAGCAGATACATAGTCGGCAAGAATAACCTTGTCATTACCTTTATAAAAACTTATTCCGTCAGTATGCGCTTTATGCGCATCTATCACCAAGATGACAGGTACAATATCCCTGCGCTTGCCAACCTGAACAGCAGTATCCGTATCGATTGACAGATGAACATACTGCCTGCCCATAGGTTTCAGTCCGGCACGCAAAATAGAATCAAGTGTTTTATGCGTTGTTCCGTGATACAGAATATCCGGCGGGACAAGTAAATCTTTTGAAATATGCATCGGAATGGAGTGACCGTATAACGCTCTTATCTTATCGCCTTGTATTTCGTGGCGTTTTTTATCGGAAATCTCAATAATATGTTCCAAGTCCTCAACAGTTATTGGTCTGCTATAGTTGCCGCTCTCATTGATAGCATTGATAAGCTGCCCGATAGGTACAAATCCTTCTCTGTTAAGTTCTAATTCATACTCCCACGGAGCGTGACGAAGAGCATAGGAAACTTCCTTACTCAATTTGGTGTAATCCATTATCCGTTCTCCTTTCTTAGAGCTTCAACAGCCTTGATCAATTCTGGATCGGTTTCAGTAGTTTAGCTGTCATCTGTCCATAGGTCAGTTTTTATCCCTGATGCTTCAAGAAGCCCATATGAAACATCGTCCATAATCTGAGCATTATATTTTACAGGGTTAAGGTCGAATATATCGTAAAGATAAGCGAGGAACTTATAAGGTTCTTCTATTTTATGGTTATGACCGCCGTAGATTTCAAACCATGTGGCGAAACTAAGTGCTTCTTCTACAGTATGGCAGTTTCTCATACACATAGGTTTTCCAGCTTTCAAATACTGCCTTCCAACCATATTCTAAATTGCGCTATCAGCTTTCTCAACAAGTGAATCATAGAGAGCGTCAGTTGCATCACCATCATCAAGGACTTCTACAGCATTTCGGCTGAAAAGCTCATTTGTGATTGCGTAAAGCTGCTCATTCATCTTTTGCTACCTCCTTTGTA
>CADBRR010000119.1 GCA_902797145.1 uncultured Eubacteriales bacterium
AAACAGTTAAGTATAAAAGCAAGAAATTTGCTGTTAGGATTGTAAATTTATATAAATATTTATGCCGTGAAAAATCCGAATTTGTTTTATCAAAGCAAATTCTTCGCAGTGGAACAAGCATTGGTGCAAATATTGCCGAAAGTGAATGTGCCATAAGCGAAAAAGACTTCGTTTCAAAGCTCTACATAGCATTAAAAGAATGCTCCGAAACATTGTATTGGTTAGATTTATTATTCGATACAGATTATTTGACTGAAACCGAATATCACTCGATGCAATACGACTGCAATGAAATAAAAAAAATGTTATCTTCATCAACAAAAACAATTAACTCCAGACTCCACTCTTCACACTCAAAACTTACGAAGGGAGGCACGAACAGAAGTGAAATTTAAGTTCAAGATTCAGCAGTATCAGACCGATGCGGTTGATGCTGTAATACAAGTTTTTAACGGACAGCCCAAGCATGAACGCATAAACTATATGCGTGACCTTGGAAAAAATGACATTCAAGGTTCTATGGCTGCAAACGATGATGATGAAGCTGAATATATCAGCGGAATGGGCGTTAGAAATGCCGAAATTGAATTGAGCGATGAACAGCTTTTAAAAAATATTCGTTCAATTCAGGGTACAAACAACATAAGCCTTTCGGACAGCCTTATAAAAGAAATAGGTCGTTGCAGTCTTGATATAGAAATGGAGACAGGTACAGGCAAAACATATGTTTACATAAAAACAATGTTTGAATTAAACAGGCGATACGGCTGGAGCAAGTTTATCGTTGTTGTACCATCTATTGCAATTCGTGAGGGCGTTAAAAAGTCATTTGAGATAACAATAGATCATTTTATGGAGCAATATGGAAAAAAAGCTCGTTTCTTCATATACAACAGTTCCAACCTGACACAGCTTGATAATTTTTCAGCAAGCTCAGGCATTAACGTTATGATAATCAACACGCAGGCATTTGCAGCTTCGCTTAAAGAAGACGGAAAAAGCAAAGAAGCTCGTATTATATACAGCAAGCGTGACGAATTTGGCTCCCGCCGCCCCATTGATGTTATAAGTGCAAACAGGCCTATAATAATTCTTGACGAACCGCAGAAAATGGGCGGTGAAGTTACACAAAAAACGCTTAAGACTTTCAATCCGTTATTTTTGCTTAACTATTCAGCTACACACGCAAAGAAGCACAATCTTATTTATGTTCTTGATGCGCTCGATGCTTACAACAAGCGCCTTGTAAAGAAAATTGAGGTAAAGGGGTTTGAGCTTAAAAATTTATCGGGGACAAACAGTTATATTTGCCTTGAACAGATAATACTTTCGACCAAGACTCCACCACAGGCTCGACTTGAAATTGAAGTTAAGCACAAAAATGGCATCAAGCGTGAATACATAAAAGCATCTGAACACGATGATTTATATTATTTTTCTAACGAAATGGAGCAATACAAGGGATACACGATTTCAGAAATTGACCCTGAAAGCAGGACTGTATCGTTTACAAATGGTATAACAATATCGGTTGGTGAAGCAATAGGTGATGTATCCGAAAAAGATATACGCCGTATTCAGATAAGGGAGACTATACTCTCTCACTTTGAAAAAGAAGAAGCATTATTTAACAAGGGCATAAAAACTTTATCATTATTTTTCATAGATGAGGTTGCAAAGTATCGTCAATATGATGAAGATGGCAATGAGGTTCTTGGTGAATACGGAAAAATATTTGAGCAAGAATATACTTCCATTCTTAACGAATATATCACGATGTTTGATACTCCGTATCAGAGATATCTTAAAGAAACTTGCAGTGATGCATCTGCTGTTCACAGAGGATATTTTAGCATTGACAAAAAAACCGGCAGGATTATTGACAGTTCGCTCAAGCGTGGCAGTGAATTTTCGGACGATATTTCCGCATACGACTTGATATTAAAGAATAAGGAACGATTATTGAGTTTTGAAGAGCCAACAAGGTTTATATTCTCGCATTCTGCATTGCGTGAGGGCTGGGATAATCCCAACGTATTTCAGATTTGCACATTAAAGCATTCTGACAGCAATGTAACAAAGCGTCAAGAGGTTGGTCGTGGTCTTCGCATTTGCGTAAATCAAGAGGGCAATCGTATGGACTTAGAGAGCTGTGGAGATTTAGTCCATGAAATAAACAATCTTACAGTAATTGCAAGTGACAGTTACAAGGATTTTGTTGAATCGCTACAAGATGAAATTAAAGCCGTTCTTTATAATCGTCCCACAAAGGCGACTAAGGAATATTTCAAGGGCAAAACTGTTATGGTTGGAGGAAACGGCATTACGATAGATTCGCATCAAGCAACCGTTATATATCAATATCTTTTAAAGAATGATTACATTGATGAAGATGAGAAAATAACAGATAAATATCGT
>CADBRR010000120.1 GCA_902797145.1 uncultured Eubacteriales bacterium
TGCAAATACTGCCATAAATACAGGCGAAAGGTTTATCGTTATATGTTCATCTTTATTGAGTATGCTTATTACCATAAAGCCGAAAAAGCCCGTCATTACACCGCTAAAAGCATGAAGAAATACATCCCAATGCGGCACAAGATAATAAAAACTCTGCACCTCGCCTAATGTTATTGAACAATAAAGAAATATTATATATAGCACATAAAGAAATACCGGAATTTCAAATTTAAATTTCTTTGCAAGCAGCGATGGTATATGTATTACAAATAATCCTAATACACATTCTACAACCATTAGAGTATAATCGGATGACGAGTGCATTCCCATCTGAGATTCTGCTTCTGCTCCCGATATAAGCTTGAAAAGTATGAATATTATCGGTAATATAAAGCTTATAAGCACAAATATATATAAAATCTTCGAAAATTTATTCTTCATGCCATTAATGACCTCCTATTTATTATTTTATTCTATCAAAGACAAATTTTTGTGTCAATTTTTTTGTCTAACTTTGTCGTTTAATTATTTTTTCATAAATTTCCCTCTTTACAAATTAAAAAATGTGGTTTATAATATAAATAGAACAAATGTTCTAATGATGTAGAAACGGCACTTGCGGAGCGTAAAATGAAGCGATATAATATAAGAACAAGGGTAATAGTTGATTTTGATATGACGGATTTGCCGAAGCCTTTATATTTTTTAGGAAAGGGCGGAGAGCGGATAAAGATAAACAGCATTTCGTCATGTGATATGGCGAGGTGGGCATTTCGTGATGTTGTAAGGTATTGTTGCAACTGTGACAAAATGCGTGTTGAGCTTATGTGGGACAGGCATCTTGACAGGTGGTATTTATCGAAGCAGGAAGCGATATAGTATAATTTATGGCGAAGGAGGGGCATATATGAGCATACTTCATGTAGATCTTAATTCATTTTATGCAAGCTGTGCAGTTGTAGCAAGCGATGGCAAGTACAACTTTGATACGCCGCTTATAGTATGCGGGGACCCTGCAAAGAGGCATGGAATAGTTCTTGCGGCAACATATGTTGTAAAATCAAAGGGCGTTGGTGCAGGAATGCCTTTAAACGAAGCTATGCGATTATGTCCAGAGGCGATACTTGTAGGAAGTGATTTCAGGCTTTACAAATATTATTCCGATAAATTTATGGCGATATTGAGGAATTATTCTCCGCTTATAATGCGTTATGGCATTGATGAAGCATATATTGATTATACAGGCTGTGAACATATATTCGGAACGCCTATCGAAGTTGCAGAGATAATAAGGCAGAGGGTCAAAAAGGAGCTTGGGCTTACTGTTTCAATTGGCATAGGCGATAATCTGCTTATGGCAAAGATGGGTTCTGACTACAAAAAGCCCGATGCGATAACTATTATAGACCACGATGCGTGGAATGAAAAGATAATGCCGCTACCTGTTGACAGGCTTATGTATGTTGGCAGGCATACGGCGGAGAAACTCAATCAGCTTGGGATAATGACGATTGAGCAGTTATCAAAATCAAGCCCTATAATGCTCGAAAGCATATTCGGAGTAAACGGCAGGGTTATGTTTGAAAATGCAAACGGAATTGACAAGCAAAAAATAACTCTTGAAACGGACCCCATAAAGGGAATAAGCAATTCAATGACGCTTGCAGGCGATGCGATAACAAAAGATGAGATGCTAAGCGCATTGATGTTCCAGGTTGAAAAAGTTGCATACAGGCTCCGTCAGGCAGGATTTATTGCAAGGGTTGTATCGGTGCATTTCCGCTTCAAGGATTTAACGCACGTGAGCAGGCAGATGACGCTTGACAGGGCGACAGATGTTACAGACGAGTTATTTTCATATGCAAAGACGCTTGCATTGAAGCTATATACAGGCAAGCCGATAAGGCAGGTTGGATTCAGGGCAACGGGGCTATCATCCGACGGTGAGCAGTTATCGTTCTTTGATGGTGAGGCGCACGAACGAGCAAAAAAGCGTGATGCGGCGATAGATAAGCTTCGTGACAAGTTCGGAAGTTCGGTAATTGTTCGAGGCAGCACTCTTGCAAACAACCTTATTGCTGATGAGCGTGACGATTACAGTCCGTTTGCAAAAAGTTAAAATAAAGGAAAGGCTTTTCCGAGAAAAGTTCGGAAAAGCTTTATTCATTATTTGTTCGGGTTATGAATAGTATCCATAATAAGCTTAATTCCGCTCGATTTTTCGCAATTATAGTAAAAATTCCTGTTATTACTTATTTTTTATGAATACTTGCCTCTGCTCTCCCATAAAAAATTAAGCATAATTATCACTCTTTTCATAAATTATAATATATATTTTACGCCCCCTCGTTTTATTGAACGAACTTGATTTGTGTGGTATAATATGTATAGCTTGATTATTAGGAGCAATGTTATGGAAAAAATTAATGATGGTAAAAATGTTGGGCTTATAAAATATTTATCGCCCATTTCTGTGTGGGCGCTTGCGTTCGGCTGTAGTGTTGGCTGGGGCGCATTTGTTATGCCCGGTACAACTTTTTTGCCGATTGCTGGTCCGCTCGGCAGCCTGATTGGTATGATTATCGGTGGAGCTTTAATGTTCATAATCGGTATGAGCTACCATTATCTTATGAACAGGTTCCCGGGAGCAGGCGGTGCGTTTGAATACGCTAAAAAAGTTCTTGGTTATGACCACGGTTCTTATGCTCATGGCTTATTTTGCTTACATATGCTGCTATAATATGGGCAAACGCTACTGCGCTTGCAATAATTTCCCGATATATTTTCGGTGATATTCTCTGCTTCGGGTTTTCGTATCAAATAGCAGGTTACACTGTATATTTTGGGGAAGTTCTTATAGCTGTTGCTATGCTCGTTCTTTGTTCGATAATATGTATTATAGGCAAGAGGCTTTTAAAATGGGTTCAGATAGTTTCTGCGCTTATACTGTTTTTCGGAATAATTACTGCATTTATTGCAATTGTAATACACAACGGCGGAATTTCAATACCCGATTTCCCGCAAGGTGGAAGTTATGACAAGGTTATGTAGATATTCTCAATAGTTATTCTTGCGCCATGGGCTTTTATTGGGTTTGAGTCGATATCGCATTCTTCTCAAGAATTTAAATTCCCTATAAAAAAATCGCTTGCAATAATGGGCATTGCGCTTATAACAGGCGTTATATCTTATGTTTTGCTTACGCTTTTAGCTGTTCAAAAGCAACCGAGCGGATTTTCAGGCGCAGAGGAATACATATCATCAATAGGTTCGCTTGAGGGCTTAAAAGCGTTGCCAACTTTCTTTAACGCAAACGAGGCACTTGGTTCTATTGGAATAGTTATACTTGCGCTTGCAGCGCTTTGCGGTATAATTACAGGCGTTATTGCAAATTATATTGCGCTTAGCAGGCTTGTTAAATCAATGTCAGATGATGAAATGCTCCCTGAGTGGTTTGGCAAAATCGGAAAACACAACACACCTAAAAATGCTCTAATTGCCATAACTATTATATCGTGCATAATGCCATTGTTTGGCAGAACTGCGATTGGCTGGATTGTCGATGTAACGACTATTGGCGCAACAATAGTATATGTATATACGTCTCTTTGCGCATTCATAGACGGAAGGCGAAACAAGAATAGAAAAGCTGAAGCTTTCGGAATAATTGGCGCAGCCGTTTCGATAGGGTTTGCTGTTTATTATTTTATGTCGAACTTCTGGTCGGACAGCAAGTTTGCAACTGAATCATATCTTATTTTCGCTGTATGGGGCATACTTGGAATACTCGTATTCAGGATACTTGCCCAAAAGGATAACCAACGCAGGCTTGGCAAAACTGAAATAGTATGGCTGAGCCTTATGTTCATAATAATGTTTGTATCGCTTGTATGGATAAGGCAGACAACTATTTCGGAATCGGATTATATCTCACGAGATGTAAGCGAATTTAACACCGAAAAGGCTATGGAAACAGGGCTTAACGAAGACGATGAAGTTGTTGTTGCAACAAGTGACTATATACAAGAGCGAATAAAATCGTTTGGTGATATGGTCGTTACGAACATATTCATACAAATGCTTTTGATAGCGACATCGCTTATTATAATTTTCAGCATATTCTCGTTTGTCAAAAAGCGTGAAAGGCAGATAGAGCTTGAAAAGATGCGGGCGGAGGAAGCAAGCCGTGCAAAGAGCGTTTTCCTATCGAATATGAGCCATGATATACGAACGCCCATGAATGCGATAACAGGTTATACTGCCCTTGCGCTAAATGATGATAATCTAAACGAAAGCACTCGTGAATATCTAAATAAAATAGACGTGTCGAGCCGTCACTTGCTTTCGCTTATAAACGATATTCTCGATATGAGCCGCATTGAAAGCGGAAAGATAGAGCTTGACTATGGCGAAGAAGATATTTGCAAAATTCTTGATGAGGTATACTGTATTTTCTCAAATCAGATGGAATCGAAGAAAATTAACTTTAAAGTTGATTATTCTTCTGTTGATGACAAACTTGTTATTTGCGATAAAAACAGGATAATAAGGGTTCTCTTAAACCTTATATCAAACGCATTTAAATTTACTCCGTCAGGTGGAGAGGTTAAGGTTTCATTTAGCGAGATAGGTAAGGAAAACAACACCGCAAAATATCAGCTTTGTGTTGTGGACACCGGAATGGGTATGAGCGAAGAATTTTTAAAACGCATATTTGAACCGTTTGAGCGTGAACACACAAAGGCTGTAAGCAACATTCAGGGAACAGGGCTTGGAATGTCGATAACAAAAGGGCTTGTTGAGCTTATGAACGGAACTATTAGCGTTGAATCGAAGCTTGATGAGGGAAGTAAATTTATAATCGAATTACCGCTTGAAATTGTTAAGAGCAATGCCTCAATTATGGAAAAAGAAAGGCTATTAGAAGAAAGTGAAATTGATTTTAATGGCATGAAGGTTCTTGTTGCTGAGGATAATCCTATTAACTTTGAAATTGCAAATATGCTATTGCAAAACGAGGGGTTTGAAGTCGATGGAGCGGAGAACGGAAAGATTGCTGTTGAAAAAATAACCGATTCCGAGCCTGATAGATATGATTTAATCCTTATGGATGTAAAAATGCCTGTAATGGACGGTTACGAGGCGACAAAAGCAATACGTGCAATGGCGGATAAGAGGGCAGAGATACCTATAATTGCAATGACGGCAAATGCGTTTGCAGAAGATGTTCAGGAGGCAAAAAACGCAGGAATGAACGGACATATTGCAAAGCCTATTGATGTGCCTCAAATGCTCGAAACTATAAGAAAAGTTCTTGCAAAAAACAAAAAAATAAAATTTCTCTTTTAATATTCTATAAAATGAGCTATAATAGAATTCAAATGAATATGGAGGAAAAAATATGGAAAATCCAAGCAAATATGTTGTCGAAAATCTTTTTGGCACTGGAATAAGCATACATTGGTACGGAGTGCTTATAGTAATTGGCGTTATTCTTTCAATTATACTTGCAACGAAAGAAGCAAAGCGCAAAAAACTCTATAAAGATGCGGTTATTGACCTTGCGTTATATGTTATACCGCTCGGAATTATCGGCGCAAGGCTCTATTATGTTATATTCGAGTTTTCGCAGTACAAAAACGATTTATTGAGCATTTTCAGAATATGGGAAGGCGGACTTGCGATTTATGGCGCAATAATCGGCGGCTTTATCGGAATGCTGATATTCTCAAAACGCAAGAAGATAAGATTCTTTAAGCTTGCTGATATCGTTATTCCCGGACTTGTTCTTGCGCAGGCAATAGGCAGATGGGGCAACTTCTTCAATCAGGAAGCGTTCGGTCTTCCTGTTACGAATGAGGCACTGATGTGGTTCCCGATGACTGTTAGGATTGACGGAATTCATTATTTTAACGGCGCAGCTTGCTCAAATCCTTATCACCTTGCAACGTTCTTCTATGAATCGCTTTGGTGCTTGCTCGTGTTCATTTTCTTGTGGAGTACAAGAAAGAAATATAAGCATGACGGCGATGTTATGTTCATTTACTTTATGCTTTATGGCTTTGAAAGAATGCTCGTAGAACCGCTTCGTGGCGACAGCTTGTGGCTTATAAAGGATGTAATCAGGGTTTCACAGCTTGTAAGCTTATTGCTGTTCGTTGGAATACTTATTTTCCTTATAATAAGAAGAAGCAAGGAAAAGAAGCTTGGCTATTCTATATGGCCCAAAGATGAAGTTCTTGGCGTGTTCGTTGATGACAGCGATGAACCGCTTATAAAAATTGAGGGTAAAACAAAATTGGTTCGAGAACCTAAAAATATAAATAAAGTTGAGGATGAAGAGGAAAATTAAATGAGAAATCTTGGTAGTCTTACGATGATGACAGACTTGTATCAGCTTACAATGATGTATGGCTATTACAAGTACAATATGCAGGACAATATTGCTGTATTCGATGTATTCTTCAGAAAATCGCCTTGCAACGGTGGCTATACTGTTATGGCAGGCACGGAATCTGTTATAGAATACATAAATAATTTGAAATTCACTCAAGAAGATATTGATTATTTAAGGTCGCTCAATCTTTTTGATGAGGGATTCCTTGAATATCTTTTGAATCTCAGATTTACAGGCGAAATTTACGGAATGGAAGAGGGTACAATAGTTTTCCCGAAAGAACCGCTTATCCGTGTTAAAGCGCCTATAATTCAGGCACAGCTTATTGAAACTGCTATGCTCAATCTCGTAAATCATCAGACGCTTATCGCTACAAAGGCAAGCCGTGTTGTAAACGCTGCAAAGGGCGGCGAAATTCTTGAATTTGGACTTAGGCGTGCGCAGGGTCCCGATGCCGGAAACTATGGCGCAAGGGCTGCCGTTATCGGCGGCTGCGTTGCAACGAGCAACGTTATGACAGGTCAGATGTACGATATTAAGGTTAGCGGAACTCATGCGCACAGCTGGGTTATGAGCTTCCCGACAGAGCTTGATGCGTTCAGGGCATATGCAAACATTTTCCCCGATGCGTGCTTGCTCCTTGTTGATACATATAATACGCTTGAGAGCGGTATTCCTAACGCAATTAAGGTTTTCAAAGAACTACGTGCATCAGGCCATGAACCTATGGGCATAAGGCTTGATTCGGGCGACCTTGCATATCTTTCAAAGAAAGCAAGGGTAATGCTTGACGAAGCAGGTTTTGAAAACGCTAAAATCTGCGTATCGGGCGATCTTGATGAATATCTTATTCACGACCTTATTTCACAGGGCGCAGCTATTGATACGTGGGGGGTTGGTACAAAGCTTATTACAAGCGCTGATTGCCCTGCACTCGGCGGTGTTTATAAGATGTCGGCAGAAATTATCGACGGAACACTCTATCCTAAACTTAAAATCTCAGATAACAGCGAAAAGATAACTCTTCCGGGTTATAAAAAAGTGTTCAGGCTTTATGATGAGGATAATATGATGATTGCTGACCTTATTTCGCTCGATCATGAAACGCTCGACCCGACAAAGCCGCTTAAGCTTTATCACCCGGTTGAAAGATATAAGACAAAGACAGTTAAGGACTTCAAGGTTCGTGAACTTTTAGTTCCGCTGTTCATAGACGGAAAACAGGTTTATAAAACACCCGATTTCAAAGACATATGCGCATATGCTAAGCGGGAATTAGATACGATATGGGACGAAACAAAACGCCTTGTAAATCCGCATATCTATAAAGTCGATTTGTCCGATGAACTCTATGAACTCCGTACAAAGCTTATCCATGAGCATATAGATTAAAGTTTATAAATATAATTTTAAGTCTGCTGATTTTTTCGGCAGATTTTTTTTTCGGCAAATACAATCGAATTATATCTATATCGAATGTTAGATAATATATTGTTTTGCTTATTGACTTATTACGGAACAAAGACTATAATGTATGTATAAATATGATGGTTTGGAGGGAATATTATGAGTGAAATTAAAGGATTTATCCTGATATTGCTGTGCGTTATGATGGTTATAACATCTTCTGTCGTTATTGCGGATAGCGATGAAAAGCAAAGCGATATAAAATTATCATACGATGAAAAAACGGATACGCTTACAATATCGGGTCATGGTTGTGTCAGCGATGAAGATTTTTCCGACTATTATGATATTATAAATAAAGTTAAAAATGTTATTATAAAAGACGGTATAACTGAAATTGGTTCATATGCGTTTGAATCATTCGGTGAAATTGAAACAGTTAAGCTTCCGTCAACATTACGCAAAATAAATGCAGGAGCATTTTTTGCCTGTCAGATGCTTAAAGAAGTTGAACTTAACAAAGGACTTGAAAGTATAGGCTATTTTGCATTCAGCGAATGTGAGAATCTTAAAAGCGTAAACATACCGAAAACCGTTAAAAAAATAGGTGGTTGGGCTTTTGAAAACACACCATGGTTTGAAAGCCTTGATGATGAATTTTGTATCGTTGGAGATAATGTTCTTATAAAGTATAACGGAATAGTTACGAAGATAACAGATGATAACGTAAAGACAAGTTATATTGATGAGCTTATTATCCCGGATAATGTCAAGTGCATATCATCTATAATTTATGATAAATACAGTGACTTTGTGTATATTAATAAGGTTAAGCTTCCGAAAGATCTTAAATATATGTATGGCACATTCTATAATTGCTATATAGAACAAAATGAGCTTGAGTTGCCCGATGGAATAATAGAGCTTGGAGGCTGTTCGATATGCGGAGGAAATTTCGATAGACTATATATCCCCGCAAGCCTTAAAAGTATGGGTTACGGCGTATTTGGATATACAGAAAGAACATATGTTTTTATCGGTGCAAGACCTGAATTGAGCATTGATTGGAGTTGTCAATTTGATACTGATGACGGAATCAGCGTTAGGGCAAACCTTGACTATAATGGTTTTTACGAAGATAGCTGGAAGATAAACGATGAAAATGAATGGGAAGTGGGTCAAATGACATTTACGCTCACAAGCACGTTTTCATATGATCCGCTGCTTGATGAGGGAATTGAGCCTAAATGCAGGGGAGATGTTGACGGTGACGGCGTTGTAACGCCAAGCGATGCAACATTTATATTAAGGGCTGTTGCAGACCTTATGCACCTTAATGTAAGACAATTACAATCTGCACGCTTGACGGGAGATGTTATATCGACCGATGATGCAACGAAAATATTGAGATATGTTGCAAAGCTTGATAATGAATTATAATAAAAAGCTCCGCAGGGGTTCGCCCTGCGGACAATTTTATATAACGGGATAACAAGTTATTTTGTCTTTATTTTGTTTTTATGGTCGTCTGCCGCCGCCCATACCTCCACCGAAGCCGCCGCCCATACCCATTCCGGAGCCTGAGCCATAGATTAGGCTTGTCATTGTAATTGTTTCTGAATATGTGCCTGCGTTCAGCGTATATGTACTGCCGCTTGTGATTTCGGGAGTTGATACGTTCACGCAATTATATGCTTTTTGTGGTGTAAACGACACGAGCGTATTCCCGTTTGAATCTTTAAGCGTTATTGTTGAATTTGCGTTCTGATTGCCTACAACAGCGAGTATTGCGCCCTGTGTTGAATTTGATGAGAAGTTTTCAGCCATACCGCTTGTGCCTGCTGCAACGATAACACCGCCTGTTATAGTAAGCTGAGAACCGCTATCGAGTGCGCCGTTTCCGTTATTTGTGGGACCCGATACGAATATTGTTCCGCCTGAAATCAAGAGTTTTCCGTTTGAATCAAGTCCGTCACCCGAAGCGTTTACGAGTATTTCACCGCCTGATATATTGAGCGAGCAAGAATCGTCAGATGCAAACATATCGCCGCCGCCACGAGGACCTGCAAAGCCCGAAGAATCGTTACCGCCGCCTGCATTCATACCATCATCTGATGAAGTGAGGTCGATTTTTCCGTCTGAAATATTTATTTCTTTGCCCTCAATTCCTTCATAGCTTATGGGGATATTTATTTCACCGCCCGAAACTGAAACTGTTTGATCCGAATGAATTGCATCATCGCCTGAGGACAACGAATATGTTCCGCCTGTAATTTCAACGCTTGTATCTGAATGAACCGAATCATCGGCAGAATTTACTGTAATTGTGCCACCTGAAAGCGTTATAGCATTAACTGCCTTTAAGCCTTTCATACTGGTATCTGTATCGTAGCTTGCATTTGTAACTCCTCCGCCCGAAGTAACATCTACTGTTCCGTCCGCTATAACTATCTGACCCGAAGCTGAAGCGCCATCACCTGCTGCTGTTATTTTAACAGAACCCGAAGCGATATAGATATTGCCAAGCTCCGTATCGTCATCATTACTTGCGTGGATACCGTCTTTTGCTGAGGTCAAGTCGAGGCTTGAATTTGTTATGCTGACGCTATCGTTTGCGTTAAGTGCGTGTTCTTGAGCGTTAATTATATGCGTTCCGCCTGAAATTACCAAGTCGTCTTTACATACTATTCCATGCCCTGATGGTGAAGAAACTTCAAGCGTACCTGAACCGTTCAAGGTCAAATCGTCCTTTGAAAATATTGCGGCATCGACATTATTTGTATCTGTCTGAACGAACGAGCCTGAATTTGAAACATAATTCTTCGTTCCATCTTTTATCGTTACAAACACTTTATCGGCTTGTTTTACATAAATTCCTGCGAAAGTATCGCTTGTGATTGACGCATTATCAAGCACTATTTGAACCTTTTTCGTCTTATCTGTATCGACGGTTATTGTTCCGTTACTCAATGTGCCTGAAATTATATATGTTCCCTCATCTTTAATTGTTGCGTTACTGCCTGAAACGCTTACTGTGTTTGCGCTTGCTGTAATCGAGTTTTCGTTAAGTTCGATTTTGACTGCGCTGCTTTCATCATATTCGCCTGAAATATCACGATTTGAAAACATATCATCAATAGAATCAATCTGCGTTTTTGTCGTGCCCGTATCCGTAGTCGATGATTGCGATTGAGTTTCGGTTGGATTTAATGTTTCTGTTGAATTTGTATCAGCATTATTTGACGATTTACAGCCTGTAAAGAGAAGAAGTGCTGAAACCGTCACAGCTATTAGCTTTGATATATTTTTCATCGTATTCACCCCTTATTTAATCTATAGTTTTATTATAAACTATAATTTTGTTATTGGGCAAATACTTATTTGCAATTATTATGTACAATTTTGTATTAAATTTGTCAGGGGATAGAAGTCTATCCCCCGAAGATGTTAAATTGTTCCTGTAACGGTAATTGTTACGATACCGGGTGTAGTTATATACATACCTGTATTTATATCCTGAGTAAATGTTGCGCCGGGAACTGTTATCTGACCGGGGAGTGTTGTGAAAAGCCCTGTTGAAGTGTCATAATTATAGCTTGCTCTTTCAACCCATGCGCCTCCGTTATAAGTAACGTCTATGTTTTTGAGCACCGGATTAAATGTATCCGTCAAAACTACATCATCATCAACTGTTGTTGCATCACTTCCGAAATTCTGGATAGTAAATGTATAGGTAAGTTCTCCGTTTTCTGAAACTACATTAGGACTCATTGCCTTGCTTATAGTAAGGAATGGTTCTGTTGAAGCGGATATTGTTTCCTCGGCTGTTATGGGTGTTATAACGCCATTACCTGTAATTGAAGCGGTATTATTTATTTCTGCGCCCGTTCCGAGCGGAGCAAAGCTGTTTATATCCGTTTCATAGATTATTGTTGCGTTTCCGTTTGCAGGTATTGTTATGCCTGTAACTGTAAGCGGTGACTGAGATGTTATTGTCGGTGTTGGCTGCAAAGCTCCGTTTACATAATGAAGTATCGAATCGTGTATATATGTAAGCGGAACGAGTGTATTTGTATTAAATTCATATGCGCCAAGATTATCGGTAAGTGTTAAATCCGTATAAGGTGTTGAACCTGTATTGCGGATTGATATAACATATGTTACATCGCCGCCTGCGTCATATGTTGTTGAAAGCGCTGTCTTTGTCATTGAAAGCACAGCTATAATTTCACCTGTTGTTATATTTGAATTTGTCACTATTCCGTTATAGGAAAGCGCTGCCTGATTTGTAAATGTTGCCATATTTTTTTCCTCCTGATTTTATTCGAGATTGCAAACTCGATATATAATATGAATATTTTACAAAATCTGGCACAAAAAATAGGGGAGTTTCCTCCCCCTAAAAATTGCTATTCAGTTCTTATAGCTGAAATATTTTCGCACAGCTTTGAAATTGTTTTCCATTTGGTTCTGTCCGTATATTTCCGCCTTTTAATATTGCAAAAAATATACGGAAAGTTTTTTGAAAGAATGGCTTGACAAAACCAAA
>CADBRR010000121.1 GCA_902797145.1 uncultured Eubacteriales bacterium
AGCGTATAACGACCGCTTGAAAACACATCAAGCGCACGACCGCCCTTGAACAAAACAGCTTCCTGCGATTCGTTTACTATTAGCTGTGTTTTTGTCGATAGCGCTTCAGATGGATATTTCCATGCAAGCACATCATCAGTCCCATTATATTTTACAACATTTATAAGTGCCATACTTTACTCCGTTTTCTTAAGAAGGCGTATCTGTCGCTTTCTCTCATCAATTATTGAGTTTATATCGTTTGCTATACTTTCAAGCGCATTCGTGTTTTCGGATTCTATGTTTATCATATTCTTGATTTCAGCATCGAGCATCTTTGCCATATCGCATATTTTTTCATCATGATAAGAAGTATCAATTTTTCCCTTATAATCTGAATATTTTATATCTTCTATCATTCTATTTATAAGTCTTTGCGCTGTTTTTCTTGCATTCCCCTTTAACATCTTTGCGCTATTGAGCGCATTTTCAAGGTGGAAAATAACTTCCTCGTTTTCTATAACGCTACCGTCTTCTTCGTTCTTGAATTTTTCCTCAGCCTTAGAAACACTCAAAATAAGCGTTATTATTAATACATAAAAAATCAATATAATAAGCTGCATAAACACAAACTTATCGCTTGAACCTGCAAAAACATCTACTAAAAATACTGCTATTATATTTATATTTGCAATTATGCGAGCGGATATTGTCGTCGCCCTGTTATCACCACTTAAATATATCATCAGCACACAACAAACTACATCTGCAATTACAAAAAACAAAGCACCCCAAAGCTGAGCCTTGCTCGCCACTATATCAAATCCGAATGCGAGCACTGCATACAATGCAATTAAGAGTGCATATATGGTTATCTTCATTCCATATTTTTTCATATGTCCTCCTCTTTCGTTCCTTAAAGAATTATTCCTCTTCAAGGTTTTCAAGCGCAAACTCAAGGCACATCATCAGTACCTCGTTTCTGTTCCTGCCTGTATCCTCTGCTATTTTATCAAGTTCCTTTATCATAGAGTTGGGAAGCCTTGCCGATACTACTGCCGTTTCACCCTTATATTTCTTTACAGGTATTTTTAACTTTTTTTCCGCCATACACTTTCTCCCTGACTCTTATAAAATAATTATATTACAAATGTTTACATCTGTCAACGGTTAATTTAACTAATTTGAGCTTTCCCGAGAAGCTGGGAAAGCCCTATCATTACTTAGATTTCTATAAGTTCGTATTCCCTTGAGCCGAAGCCGAGTTTTTCTGCCGCCTCGATAGTATGAATGCCGTTTCTTGACTCTATTCTTTCGATAAGGTGAGCCTGACCTTTATCATCCTTTGCAGCATATACAAGATCTATGCAGGCTTGGTCTATTGCAATAGGATCAAGCGATGCAAGTATTCCAATATCAGCCATACAAGGATCTTCAGCCTCTGCGCAGCAATCGCAGTCAACCGACATATTTTTCATAACATTTATATACGCAATATCCTTCATATAATCAACTACTGACGATGCTGCATCTGCCATTGATTCAAGGAACGAATCGTGGTCTGCTGTCCATATCTTGTCAATTTCAGTTACACCATGGATATAAGCCTTGCCATATGATGATGCGATACCGATTGAAAGCTGTTTTAAAGCTCCGCCATAACCGCCCATAGGATGGCCTTTAAAATGTGAAAGAACTATCATTGAATCATAATTTGCAAGGTGCTTGCCAACAAAATTCTTTTTAAGATGTCTGCCATTCTTAACCGGTAATTCAAGGTCGGGACCTTCTGCGTCCATTAAGTCAACATTGAAATAATGGTTCCAACCATGCTTTTCAAGCGTTTTCAAGTGCTTTTCTGTTGTATTTCTTTCTCCCTCATATGCAGTATTACATTCAACGACTGTGCCGCCTACATGGTCTATTATCGGTCGCCAAAATTCAGGTTTAATAAAATTCTGATTCCCTGCTTCGCCCGAATGTAGCTTTACAGCAACGTTACCTTTGAGTTCCTTGCCGAGCATAGAATACAATTCAACAACCTTTTCAGGTGTTATGTTCCTTGAAAAATACACTTTCGACTTCATACCATTACCTCCTATTTTTATTTATATTATTTGGCTTTTTTAGTATTTTAACACGATTTAAGCTATATTACAATAAAAAATATAGGCAGGATAAAAATAATTTATCCTGCCTACATTTCATCCCTCCTGTGTCCCTCCTTTTACGGAGAGTTCAAATATTATTCTCCTGCAACCTTAATTGATGCGAGAATAGCATTTGTTTCTGCTGAATCATATGCGTTCCAGCCTGCTGTTATAAGAACTACCTTTCCGTTTATTGTTGAATATACTTGGAAACAATCCGTTGTTGACGCATACTTATATGCAACGCCTGTCCATGTATTTTCGCCTGCTGTAAATGATACATCGCTTGCGCCTTCGTTTATCTCCTTTGTGCCTGCAACGCTGTTGATTGCAGTTTCTTCTTCAACGATGCTTACATTGTAGTAATGCGATAAGTTCTCAGTAAGTTGAATTGACAAGTCATTCTTGCTTTCCTTATCTATAAGGCTGCCGCCTGTAAGCTGCATTCCTTCAGGAATAAATACTGTAATGTTGCCCCACGTCTTTTCTTCTCCCTTAACTTCCTGCTTAGGATCTTCGCCTTTCGGTTCATCGGTTTTATTATTGCTTGGCTGCTCAGTAGTCTTATTATCGTCTACTTTTGCAGGTTCTTTGCTTGAACAAGCCGCAAATATTCCGATTACCATTGCAAGCGACAATACGAGCGCTATAATCTTTAAATATTTTTTCATCGCAATATACTCCTAACATTTTCCTTATGTCATAATTATATCACATTTAAACACTTTTGCAACATAATTTTAAAATTATTTTTCACAAATTTTAATTAATCTATTTAAAGACTTTGTTTTCGAGCATTTATTATATATAATATAATGCAATATTTTATTTGCAAATAGTTTCATTATATGGTAATCTATTTTTAATAAAAATACAGGCAAGCGAGGTTATATTATGATTAAGTTTGATGAAAGCTACTGCATTGATGTTTTTAAGAAGCTTGTTGATATCGACAGCACAACAGGACAATATGAACAAATTCAGTCTGCGCTCTGCGATATGGTCGACGGACTCGGTTTTTCGTATGAAGTTACGCACAAAGGCGGAGTTATCGTAAATCTTGGCGGTGATGGCAACGCATTGTGCGTTACGGCGCACCTTGATGATATAGGGCTTATGGTTCGCCATATAAATGCAGATGGAACGCTGAATGTCTGCGCAGTTGGCGGTTTATATCCATTTTATTGCGTAACAGAAAATGTACGAATATATACACGAGATGGTAAAGTTTATACGGGCACGATATGCAGAACGCCTTCTTCCATACACGTTACGGAAGAGGAACTTCGCCAGACGATGCCCGATTACAGAAAAAATGTGTGCATAGTTCTTGATGAAGATGTTAAAAACGCTTGTGATGTACGCAAGCTCGGAATTGATACAGGCGATATAATTGCGCTCGACCCACGATTTACGCTCGCAAACGGTTATATAAAGTCAAGGTTTGTTGATGACAAAGCGTGTGCGGCGGTTCTTTTAACGATAATGAAAGCTATTGTGGACAACAAGATAAAGCTTTCACGAAAAGTTTATTTCTATTTTGCTATGTTTGAGGAAATAGGACATGGAACAACATACTTAAATGAAGATGTTCGTGATATAATCGCAGTTGATATTGCGCCGACCGGACCTGAACAAAATTCTGATGAACGCAAGGTTTCAATTTTTGCAAAAGATGCAAAATTCCCGTACCATTGGGGGCTTACAAACGAATTGCGCATCGCTGCAATAAATAACAACGTTGATTATGTTATGGATATATTCACTCCGCACTATGCAACAGATGCAGACGGAAGCGTTCTTGCAGGACATGATGTTCGCCATGCGGCAATAGGTCCCGGCACAGCTAACAGCCACGGCTATGAACGCACACATATTGACGGACTTAAAAATACATATGAACTTCTTATGGCTTATATGGGAATATAATTAAATAAATAATAAAATGTGGTGGCGGTTATAACCGCCACCACTAAGTATTTCTAATAATAAATTACTGCTTATTCTTAACTGCACCGATAATGAACAATACGGGAAGAACAAGGCCAAGTGCAAGGCTCAATACATTGAACTGACTTCCGCTTGCAACTGAAAGTACCTGACCGAGTACTGAAAGAACTGCTACAATAATACCCCATACCATACAAGTTGTAGCCTTTTCGGGCTTGTTGCAATTCTTAACACCAATAATGCCTGTAACCAACTCAATAACTGCGCTGCACAATGAGAGCAAGCATGAGAAAGTAAGAAGACCGCTGTTAATAACTGTGCCACTATCTGCAGCAAGCGCTACAAGAGCCGCTACGCCAAGAAGTGCGATAAGAGAAATAATGATTCCGAGTGCGCCACCTATTATCATGAGGATGCCGCATACTTTCAAGAAGTTTGATCCTTTGGGGCTGCTTTCCATAATTTTACCTCCTTTTTTTAACGGATTATCCGTTTCGTTAATATCATTTTACCATTCTTTTAACCATTTGTAAACAAAAAGTTTTTTCTTTTTTCACATTTTTGTAAAAATTGTGCAAAAAAATGCCGAAACCACATTTTAATTAGTGATTTCAGCATATTTATTATTCTGCCATTTCAAGCGCTTTATCTATGTTATCGGCAAAGTTTTCACTGCCGAGCTTATCATAAAAGCCTGATTTCTTCATAGTTTTCATAGCTGATTCATTAACGTGTGACAGGATAAGCCTTGCATTCTGCTTTCTGCATTTATCAAGGAGTATTTCAAAGTCACGCATAGCTGTGGCATCGACAAGTTCTACCCTGCTCATTCTAACGATAACAGTTTTAATATTTTCTTCAATATCAAAATCGAGGATTTTTTCTGCATCGGCAAAGAACATAGGTCCGTTTATTTCATAAACAACTGTGTTCTGAGGTATCTTCTTAGCATTGCCATCGCTCTGCTCATCCCATTTACGGAAGTTTGAAACGTCTGAAATCTTCTTCATAAACAATACAGTTGCAAGAATAAGCCCTACTGCAATAGCAACAACTAAATCAAACGCAACAGTAAGGACAAACGTTACAACAAGCACAAGAATATCACTCTTAGGAGCGTGTTTGCAAATATCTACAAAGCGTCGCCATTCGCTCATATTATATGCTACCATAAACAGAATTGCTGCAATTATAGGCATAGGTATCATCTTTGCAAGCGGCATAAGAACTATAAGGAAAAGAAGCAACACGATTGCATGAACCATTCCGCTTATAGGTGAGCGACCACCATTTTTAACATTAGCTGCCGTTCTTGCAATAGCGCCTGTTGCAGGTATTCCGCCGAATATTCCCGAACAGATATTGCCTACGCCCTGTGCGATAAGCTCGGTGTTTGAGTTGTGTTTATCACCTATCATACCGTCTGAAACAACGCATGAAAGCAACGATTCTATCGCAGCAAGAATGGCTATTGTGAATGCGCTCGGAACTACCGACTTTATAGTTTCAAAACTAAATTCAGGAAGCGCAGGTGTCGGAAATCCTGCTTTGAGGTCAGGATAGAGCGTGCCTATCGTATTTACTTCAAGCGATGTGCAGTTTACAATTATTATTCCAACTATTACTGCAATAATTGATGCAGGTATTTTCGAGCATATTTTTGAAAAAATGCCAAGCTTTGTTTTTTCCTAACATAGGCCACAGAATAAGTATTGCCATACCGATAAGCCCAACAATAAGCGCATTTATGTTTATAGTGCCTATTGATTTTGCTATTGCGCTAACCTTTTCTGTCGTTTCAATGGCGTTCGTGCCGGGCGCAAAAGTCAAGCCAAGGAAATCCTTTACTTGACCTATAATTATGGTTATAGCTATGCCCGATGTAAATCCTGTTGTTATCGTCATCGGAATATATTTTATAAGCGAACCCAAGCGGAATACGCCCATAAGTATTAGTATAAGCCCTGCAATTATCGTTGCAAGTATAAGCCCTGAAAGCCCATGCGTTGCAACTATCCCGGCAACTATCGTTGCAAATGCTGCTGTCGGTCCTGAAATATTGACGTTGCTGCCGCCGAGCATTGCAATTACAAACCCTGCAACAATCGCCGTATAAAGACCCTGTTCAGGCGAAACTCCCGAAGCTATTGCAAGCGCAATAGAAAGCGGAAGTGCAATTATAGCAACAATAATTCCGGCAACAACATCATTTGCGAGTTTTGAGCCGTTATAGCCTTTAAGTGAAGTAAATAATTTTGGTTGAAATACCTTCATAGTCTTGCTCCCATTTTATTATGTTTTGTCGTTTTACGCACAAACTTTATTATATCTATCCTAACATCATACTGTCAAGGCTTAAATACACAATATAAAAATAATGCCTGCAAAACCGATGCAGGCACTCAAAAAATATTTTTTACTTTTTAAAAAGTCCGCCGAAAAGTCCCTTTTTCTCGTATTCGCTGCTTTCAACCGACAGAACCTTATATCCTGTATCTTCAACTGCTTTTCTAAGCTTCGCCTCGTCAAGTGATGCTTCTGAAATTATTTCAGTTTCGCCTTTCGTATGCGATGATGATACTTTCTTAATTTCATTTGAACCAAAAGCATGACGAACAGCGTCATTTACATGGCTTTCGCACATTGAACACATCATTCCATCTATTTTCATAGTAGTTTTTAACATAAAAATCACTCCTTTCAATATTAGCATTAACTAACTGAGTTGATTATATCACTTATTAGTTTTAATTGCAATATTTCATACATTGAACAGCTACTTAATATATGTTATAATATTTCTCAATCAGAAAGAAAGTGGTGATATTATGATTTACGTTACGAGTGATTTACATGGTTATCCCGTTGAAAAATTCAAAGAATTTCTTACAAAGTCAGGTTTTACCGATTTAGATACGCTCTATATCCTCGGTGACGTTATCGACAGAGGCGAGCATGGAGTCGATATATTAAAATGGGTTATGTCACAGGAAAATATTCATATGATTCTCGGAAATCATGAACATATGATGCTTATGTGCAAGTTTTATTTTGATAAAATCGTGTTCGGAAACGGAAGTTCACTCGATTTTTCGCCCAACGATATTACATTTCTCTCACGCTGGGAAAGAAATGGTTCCGAGCCGACAATTCGTTCGCTTTCTAACCTTACAAAAGCCGAAGTTGATATTATTTATGATTTTATAGATTCGCTTCCGCTATATAAAGAGATTGAAGTTAATAATAAAAATTTCCTTCTCGTTCATGGCGGACTTGATAACTTCGATAAAAATAAGGATTTGGAAGAATACACCACCCATGATATCGTGTGGCATAGACCAACGCTTGAGCAAAAGTTCTTTGATGATAAATTCGTTGTTTTAGGTCATACCCCGACTATTTATTACGGGGAACAATTCAAGGATAGAGCTATAAAAACAGATACTTGGATTGATATTGATACGGGCGTTGCATATGGACTCAATCCTATGATTTTAAGGCTCGATGATATGAAAGAATTTTATATAGATAAATAATTTCGTCAGTTCGCTGACGATTTTTTTATTTTTTATGAATAAAAACTATTGACAACATATAAAAATCAATTTATAATAAATGTTAGTTAGCAGATGCTAACTGAATAGTTATTTTAATTTGGAGAAAAAATATGAGTATAGTAATAGTCGGCGGCAACGAAAGAATGACACGCCAATATAAAGATTTGTGCGAGGAATATAACTGTAACGCAAAAGTGTTCACAAAAATGCACGATGGGCTGAAAAATAAGATAGGTTCGCCCGATATGCTCGTTTTGTTCACGAACACGACTTCGCACAAAATGATACAATGTGCGCTTACAGAAACAAAAGGGCTTGATATGATAATAGAAAGATCGCATTCAAGTTCAATGTCTGCGCTTAGAAATATTCTTGAAACTCATGCCGTTTAAATAAAATTTCAGGAGGTAGCTTATGTCAGAAGAATTGCTTGTCAGAAATTGTTCGCCCACACTTGCGGGTATGAAAACAGGCAGTCTGTTCGGCTGCAACGTTGAAACAAAGGAAGAATTGAATAGTGCTTTGATTAGCTGGAATAAAATTCTTTGTCCTAAAGGATTGAGGGTTATACCTCTTCAATATAAGAATAACCGTGCGCTGATATATGTGTACAGACCCAACAGTTTAAAAAACGATTTTACAGACGAACAGGCTGAGCGGATTCTTCAGGAGCATGGTTATGAACCTGAAAACATAAATATGTGTATAATAAAGCTTATTGAGCGACTTCGTGAAGGAAGTGAATTTCCGCATGAAATAGGATTGTTTTTAGGCTACCCGCCCGCAGATGTATGCGGATTTATTCAGAACAAGGCTTGCGATTGCAAATGCGTAGGCTGCTGGAAAGTATATTCCGATGTCGAAAAGGCGCAGAAGATATTTGATAAATATAAAAAATGCACCGATGTTTATTGCAAACAATGGGCAATGGGAAAGCCGATAGAGAAACTCACGCTTGCAATTTAATTATTTAGCTCTCATTTAAAAATTTTTTCATAGTAACTCGCTTGACAAAGCTCTGAATAATTCAATTATTCGGAGTTTTGTCGTTTTGAAAATTTTTTTGATGTCGATGCAACAAAATGGACTTTTAAACTGTTTTATAAATATAGAGAATATTGGGAGGAGAATATGAAAGCAAAATCTATCACATTATTATTAATTATTCTGATTTTTAACGGGTTGTGAGCCTCAAAAGTATAAAGCCTATATAGAATTAGGTAATTATGATGGTTTATCAGCATTTGAAAGGGACGGAAAATATATCAGGGATAGTTCACCTGATGAATTTGTTGCGTATTCAGCGTATTCAGAAGAGAATTTTGAAAGAAAGATAAGCGGAATAACTTGTGAAACAGCCTCAGTTACTTTCAATCAATACGGATATATTTGCGGAATATTATTTTATAATGATGAAAACTTCAATAAATTAGCTAATTTAAAAATTGATATAAATCAAGTATATAATGTTATTGATGAAACAATCAATGAACGATATAGCGGAAATATTTTTTACGCTTATGATGAAAGAAATGAGGTCAGATTTTCAAAGTACGAACTTATAAATGAAACAATGCACTTATGGTTATCAAAGGACGGCAATCATCTTTATGTAGTTGTTGCGGTTGATTTATATTTTGAGGGCAATGGCGGTACTACCGAAGATTGTAAAAATTTGTTTGTTAAAATCACATAAGCTTATTTTCTATAATATTTCTCCTAAAATGCGGGGCGGAGCTAATTTCGCCTCGATTTTTTAATAAAAAATATACCGTTGTTATTGTAAATTATTGAAAAATTTCGTTGATTGTAATATAATGAATGATGAATAAATTAAGGAGGACAAATAATGACAGAGCGTATAGCTATACTCGACTTTGGCGGTCAGTATAATCAGCTTATAGCACGCCGTGTTCGTGAAGCAGGCGTGTACAGCGAGCTTTTGCCCTGCAATGCCGATGTTGAAAAAATAACAAAAGGCGGTTTGAGCGGCATAATCCTGACGGGCGGTCCCGACAGCGTTTATGATGAAAACGCTAAAACTTGTATTGATGAAGTTTTCAAACTCGGCGTTCCTGTGCTCGGTATCTGCTATGGTATGCAGTATATAGCAAAGGTTTTCGGCGGTAAAATTCAGGCTGCGGATAAGCGTGAATACGGCAAAACGCCTATTAAATATGAAAACAGTCCTATTTTTGACGGCATTGACGGCAATATCGTGTGGATGAACCATAACGATAACGTCGTTCAGGCTCCCGATGGTTTCAAGGTAATTGCAACAACTGATAATTGCCCCATCGCTGCATTTGAATGCGAAGAAAAGAAAATGTATGGCGTTCAGTTCCACGCTGAAGTTACTCATACTGTTCAGGGCGAAAAGATAATTGCAAACTTCCTTAAAAATGTTTGTAAGCTCCAATGTAATTGGAAAATCGAAAACCTCGCAAAAGAACTCACGGATCAGGTTATAGCTCAGGTCGGTGACGGTAAGGTTCTTTCTGCACTCAGCGGCGGAGTTGATTCATCAGTAGCTTCAGTTCTCGTTCATAACGCTATCGGCGATAGGCTTACTTGCATATTCGTTGACCACGGTCTCTTGAGGCTCAACGAAGCTGAAGAAGTTGTAAGCTTTTATCGTGATAAACTCGGACTTAATGTTATCGCAGTCGATGCAAGGGAAAGATTCCTCAATAAGCTCAAGGGCGTTACTGACCCCGAACAGAAGCGTAAAATTATCGGTGAGGAATTTATTAGAGTCTTTGAAGAAGAAGCAAATAAATTGGGCGGCGTAGATTACCTCTTGCAGGGAACTATTTACCCCGATGTTATCGAAAGCGGCTCGAATGGTTCTGCAAAGATTAAGAGCCATCATAATGTTGGCGGTCTGCCTAAAAATGTTAAGTTCAAGGCATTGTGTGAACCACTTCGTATGCTGTTTAAAGACGAAGTAAGAGCGCTTGGCGAAAGCCTCGGTATTGCACATGAACTCGTATGGCGTCAACCGTTCCCCGGTCCCGGTCTTGCAATAAGGATTCTTGGCGAAATAACTGAAGAAAAGCTCGATATTCTTAAGCATAGCGATTTCATTCTTCGTGATGAAATAGCAAAAGCAGGACTTGACGAGAAGATATGGCAGTATTTCACAGTATTCACAGGTATGAGAAGCGTAGGCGTTATGGGCGATGCAAGAACATATGACTATGCAATAGGCGTTCGTGCAGTTACATCAACGGATGCAATGACGGTCGAATGGGCAGAAATACCGTATCCGGTTCTGAGGAGAATTTCAGAGAGAATTATTTCGGAAGTTCCCCATGTAAATAGAGTAGTTTACGATATAACAAGCAAGCCACCAGGAACAATTGAGTGGGAATAATGCACATTTTAACTCAAAATGTGCTGAATTATCCTGAATAGCTTGAAGCAGCAGGCATTCTACGGAGTGCCTGCTGCTTATTGTTATCAGCGTAGGGTTTGCAAAAACTCTTACTGATGGTAGAAAAAATAAAATCCAATTGATATAACCGGTCTGTTTACTTTCCTGCTTCGATACATTATAATCATTTACAGAAACACAATGGAGGCGGACAGATGAAGATGATGCTGGCAGAAAACATCCGTGCTTTCCGCAAGGAACGGTCGCTGACCCAAGAGCAGCTTTCCGAGGCGTTAGGGGTTACGGCAGGCGCGGTATATAAGTGGGAGGCGAACCTGTCGATCCCGGAGCTGGAGCTGATCATTCAGATGGCTGACTTTTTCGATACCTCTGTGGACGTACTGCTCGGCTATGAGGTAAAG
>CADBRR010000122.1 GCA_902797145.1 uncultured Eubacteriales bacterium
ATCTGTCTGACAAATAAGGCATATAGAAAACAAGCCTTCAAGTGTCAACTGATTATCAAGCATCTTTCCCTGTGTCTTTGCTTTAATCTTACCGTTATCCGTTTCTTCCGTATGATGCAGAAAATAAACTATCACATCAGCAGGAAGCTGCCTTATAACGAATTGAATAAGATCATAAAAATGTTTTGCGCAATCTGTGAATTTTCCATAACCTGTTTCCTTCGCTTTGTCAAACATTTCAAAGCACATAAGATATTGACTGTCGTCAATTACATATGTTTTAAGCTTAGGTTTTGAAAGTGCCTTTATGATAATCGAATAATTCGCATTGTCAACCTTTTTAAGCTGTTTTCTGAACGGTAACGGCTTTCCTGCAACATTGAATATGCCTATTTCATCAGGTCCAAAATTCCTGAGACTCGCTGTTTTTCCACTTCCGCTTTCTCCGAGTATCAATACAGGTATTCCCATAACATCACCTCATTTTATCTGAATGTTGTTTTTTTCAATAAGCACAGCACCCGTTACCGGAAGCCCTGCCTTTATAGCTTTCTTTATCGCTGTTTTATCCGCCGTATATTCAACCTTAGCTTTTCTGAATTCTTCAGGCAGAATAAGAGTATCATATACCTCAACCGTTTCAGATTTTCTAAACGATATTTTGCATTTTGTTGTTTCAAATTTGGAGAGATTAACCTTGTCCATGCAAGATGTAAGATAGCTTTTCAGCCACTCTGTTTTTCTCTCATTCTGTCTTATTCTCGCATCAATGTTTTTCTTTTCGACTTTTAAGTCTTCAGTAAAGTTTTCGCTGCTCTTTATGATTATTGCAATAGCTTCTGCTTTCTTGTTAAACTCGTCCTTTATATTATAAAGCGCTTCCATTCCAAGCAGTTCACCTGTTTCTTCGTCGATTGTTATGTTTTCGTAAGCATTGATGTATTCATCGCTAACATCATACAACGTCTTTTTCATCTTTATCCCCTTTCAATTGCGTTGCTTTTGATTATCAGATCTATAAGCTCTTCCTTTGTCATCATTGATAACATATTTCTTTCATCAGCAAAGAATTTTCCGATAACCATTTCTGCAAATGCCACATGCGTCATACCTGTTTTTTCGCACCACGTTCTTATTTTTTGTATAGTGTCAGGCTTGCTTATCTTGATTGACATACGTTGTTCTTTCATTGCTTCTCCTCCTTATAATTTGCAATGTATTTTTCAATTCTTGACAAATTATTGTTTTTCACTTACAATAAAATCGTTGTTATGTTCTGAGAAACCTTTATTGAGTTTTATCTCATTGGGTTTCTCTTCTTTTTCATTACAGTCACATTTTTCTCCCGGATCAAGTGCCGAACCGCAGTATTCACATTTTCTGTATATCGCCATGAATTTGCTCCTTTCTAAAAATTTCCTTTCTAAGTTCCCTCAGAACTTCTTTTCGCACATCTTCTATTGCCGTTACAAATTCATAGTCTGCAGCGATGATTGCATATGCTTGTTCTGCTGTTAATAATACATCTTTTGTAAAATCAACAAGATTAAACACTTCACAAATAAGTTGTCCATTACATTCAAGAAGTCCCGGCACAGTCGATGGTGTGCAAATAAATTTGTTCATATCCGACCTTTTATAATTGTAATAAATACATTCTCCGAGCCAACTTTTTGAATGTTTTATAGGTATGCCTTTTTCACGAAGCATATTTTTTAAGCGTGATATTTCAGTCATTGGTTTGCTCCTCAAATTCGATATCTGCTATCTTCAACATCACTGCAAAGCTTGCCGAAGCTGTTGCAACACATATGTAATCAAAGAAGTTATAATGCATATACCCCCATTCATCACAAGGCATATTTCCAAGATAAATTGATGAAGCTATGATTATTGCAGAAAGCGTTAAAAAGAATATCGCTCGTCTGATTCTGTACTTCAATTCAGTTTTCAATCTGTACTTCATCTTTTATTTCCCCTATTCTTCATACAGAAAGGACAAACATACCCTTTTCTGCTTACTCGCTTGAATATGCTTATGTTCCATTCGTTACCACACACAACACAGAATATGTATCTGTGTCCGTTTTCGTATCGTTCAGTTTCCATGCTATACCTCTTCAAAAA
>CADBRR010000123.1 GCA_902797145.1 uncultured Eubacteriales bacterium
AATATCAAAAACTGTAACGTTTGAAGAATCTGATAAAGTTATGACTTATAACACAAAGGGCAAAGACTCTATCGACTCGCTCGTTAAGTTTGCAACGCTCAAAGAGGGCAACAAAAGAATCGAGCTTAAAGCATCTACTCGTTCTGATAAAGATATAATGTTATGGAAAGCAAATTTCCAAGTTCACGAATGGTGTACGCTTGCGGAAGATAAGTTTTTTGGCGAACGATATGCTGATTGCCTTGCATACTTTGGAAATACAGATGAATTTCTTTATAGGTATACTCTTGATGAGGGAAGATATATTAAGCTTGAAAAGAGTTGGTCATATAAATATATCGTTTCTACGGTTTTGTTTAATGGAAAAACAAGCTATGTCCATACTCGTGCAAAAGAAGCTTTTGAAAAGGCTGCTGAGCATATAAATAACGCTTATGTATATTTTAAGTATTCTGACGGAAATACAGGCGTTTTTGCCCTGAAAGATATAGTCAATAAAGAAGGAACAGGCGGAACGTTCGTGCCACGATTCCAAGAAAAGGAAATGTTGTTTATAAGCCATCATGGTTTCGGCACTGCCATTGATGTAAACTACACTATCCCGGTAAATACGAATAAATACAATAAGGAAACGGGCGAAGATGTTAATTGGGACGCAATAGAGGCAAATATAAAAAAGCTTAAATTCGATGGTCTTAAAAATATTGACGAACACGAAAAGGTTTATTGCTTCACATTCAACGGACCTCGTCAGGGAGATAACCTCGTACCCGATGAACTCAGGAACTATTTGCTTCACGAAATAGGGTTTGCACGTGAGGGTTTCTCATGGGGCGGATATTATGTAAGTGGCTGCGATGCCATGCACTTTTCGCTCACCGAAGGCGCAAACATTTATAGAATGCCACTCAAAGGATTTGATGAGGAAAAACACGAAAACCTGTTTAGGGAAAGAATGCAGTTAGTTTTTGACTATGCAGATTAAATAAAAGCTTTGTCGCTCCATAACGGAACGATAAAGCTTTTTTGCTATTCAATATTAAAATAATTCATCAGAGAAGCTAAAAAACAAATCCTCAAATTCACCATCATCGTCAAGTTCTTCATCGTCGAAATCGTCATCGTCAATTTCTTCTTCAAGCTCATACATATCATCTTCTATATATTTGATTTCATCTTCTATTTCCGACTGTCTAATTTCAAGATTCCATAAAGCATCATTTATTTCATCATACTTATCTTTAAGATCTGATATTGTATTTTCGATTTCATCATGCCTTTCATCATAATCCGGCATACCATAGTCCATGCTCATAAGCTTTTCTACATAGCCTTCTATTATTCGCTCAATTTGTACTTTGCTGAGTTTAAGCTGCTCTGAAACATTCATGCTCAATTCAAGCTCTTCTTCAAGGCGAGCTATTTTCATTTCCATTTTTTCACGCTTTATATCTTCATCATCTTCATATTCGTAATCATCAAGCGATTCATCTATCGTTTCTAAAAATTCTGTAACAGACGTTTCAAGTTTATCAAATCCATCATCATATGCGCTCATAATTAGCATACCTCCTAAATAGTATTGTAAATTATAATAGCATATTATCAAATAAAATACAATAACAAAACAAAATTCCGCCCCTATAAGGCGGAAATAACTTTAAAATTATGCTTTCCAACTAAAATAAGTTGGAAGGTATGTGCTTGCAGAAATATTACCAAACCGATAATATTTTATCAGCAAGCGGAGCAGTTTTAGGACTTGAACCACATATGTCCCGATGCGTATCACATAGCGTTCACGCATATCCTCCCATATAGGGCTTAACGACTGCCCTTAATTACGATGCTTTGATTAAGCTACGGGACTTTAAATAAATATAACATTAAATTATGAATATGTCAATAATCAATTATTTCTATTTTTAAAATTATTTCTATTTTTAAAAATAAAAAAAGCGTTCCCGGTGCGATTCGAACGCACGGCCTTTCGCTTAGGAGGCGAACGCTCTATCCTGCTGAGCTACGGGAACAAGAACACTATAAAAATTATAATATAATTACTGCTTTATGTCAAGCTTTATTTTCGTGTTCAAGTGCTAAACGAATAAGCCGTTTAATTTCCGTCTGCTTTGCTTTGCCTTCTAAAGCTTTAATAATATCTTTATCGGTGTTATGATTTAATTTCAAT
>CADBRR010000124.1 GCA_902797145.1 uncultured Eubacteriales bacterium
AATTATATCGAGCTTTAATGTAACAATCTTCTCATCTCTGTTCATAAAAATCATCTCCCTTTATGTATATTATACCCTATTTCAAACATTATTTCAACGGATAAATTTAGCGGTCGGGGGCGAAACCCGACCGCTACCGACTAATTATTTTTAATTTCGAGCAAATCCTTAGCGATAACGAACTTCAAAGTAGAATATTCGCTATCTGCAGGAACTTCGAGCATAACAAGAACGAGTCTTTCGTCATCTGCGCTAACGCCTGTTCTGTATCCGACGAACCATGAAATTTCACGGTTTTTGTCATCGCCAATCTGAGCCGTACCAGTTTTTCCTGCAACGACGCAGCTTGTGACCCTAAGCCTTCTACCCGTACCATTAAGTCGAGGATCTACAACATCTTTAAGCATAGGTTCAATAGTGCGGATAGACGATAAAGAAATAATACCCTCTCTCCATATTCTCGATTCGCTTTTTTCGGGAGTAGTGTTTACATATTCTCCGTTTTCGTCATCCTCGTAAAGTCCCTCAACGACTCTCGGAACGGGAATGTTTCCATTGTTTGCGAAAGCTGAGAAAGTAGCAGCCATCTGAATAGGCGTAATCAGCATTTCAGCCTGACCATAACCGCTGTCGGCGAGTTCCTTTGGAGTAAGCTCGCCCTTTTGCGAGAACTGCGATTTAAGAACGTTCAAGTCGAAATCGAACGATTCGCCAAGACCGATTTTCTGTGCGAAAGCCCTGAATTTTTCTTCACCGATAAGCAAAGCAGCATTAGCGAAATAAATATTATCCGAATTTATAATAGCATTGTGCATATTGAGCGGTTCAGCACGATCTGTCATTTTAGTACGCTTAATAGCAGACCATGTCCACAAGCCGAAATTTTCAGGAATCCAGTAATCGTTTTCGATTTTTTCCCTGAACACATAGCTTGTATTTAATGTACCCGATTCAAGCGCAAGCGCAGCAGTGAACGGTTTAAAAACAGAACCCGGAGGATAAAGACCCCTTGTAAGCCTGTTAAAAAGCGGAGTATTTTTCTGTGTTGTTAGCGCCTTGTAATCAGTTGCGCTTATGCCCCTTGTGAAGCTGTTCAAATCATATGACGGGAAGGAAGTCATTGCGTTAATTTCGCCCGTTTTGGGATTCATAACGACAACAGCGCCTGCGGTATCATCGCCATAGAGCGTATACTGCATCAAATCCTCAAGCCTTTTTTGAAGCTCGATATCGATAGTCAAGTGAACATCAAGACCGTTGTGCGCTTTTTCTTCATAAATTGTCTGACGATTACCGCCATCAGAGTTCATAATATAAATGCGTTTTCCGTTAGTGCCACGAAGTTCGTTTTCGTAGGCAGCCTCGATGCCGCTTACGCCTGCAACCGAATCGCTTGTATAGAGATTTTCCGTCCTGTCCTTATTGAGTGCTTCGAGCCTTTCGCTATCGACATTATCGACATAACCAATAATGTGAGCGAGCATATTTTTATAAGGATATTCTCTTAGAGAACCGTACTTGCCAATTTCGACGCTTACGCATTTAATAGCGTTTGCATTTTCATCATCGCTTGAAAAATATTCGCCAATGCCCTCAAGCTCATCAATCATATCCTGAGAAAGAGTATCGGGATAAACGGTAGCAACAGTTATAGAAATATTGTCATATCCGTTTTTCTTTGCCATTTCAATTCTGTTTACAATACTTTCTGGCTTTTCAATATAAACGATACTTGCGATACGATTTATAACTGTATCTGCAAGAGTACGCTTGTCCTCGATTAAATTTCCGTCAGAATCGTAGCTTGGCTTATCAAAATAAGTCTTAACCTTTGAAACATCCAATGTTATAGCAGCGCTATCGTCATTTTTAGCGAGCAAATCCTTACCTGCAAAAATCTCGCCTCGTTCGGGATAGAGGGTAGAAACCTGCAACGAATCGCCCCAATGCATTTCGGGGAAAATGAGCGCAGGCGACCAATCGACCGTCCACGAATCGAGCTTATTTCTTGCAGTCATAACAAAATCATCACTAATTTCTCCGCAAATGTTAGAAACATAAGTCATAGTAAAACCGACCCTTACGGCGTTATCGCCGCCTGTTGATGTAACGGAAGAATAACGTATATCCGTTATATCAAGAACTTCCCTGAGCCTTTTATAAAAATTTGCAAACTCGGTTTTAGTAACCCTTTTAGACTGAGATTTTCCGCTCGTGTTCTTAACGGAGCTTGCTAAAAGTTCAAAAGCAGCATCGTAGTTTTCAGCCTTGATAAAATCAAGAAACTGAACGCATACCGCCTGACCGCTCGAAGTAGACTTAGAACACCCGGAAAGCGGAACGAGCGCAAGCGTTATAATAATAAGAATTATAGATATATATCGTTTAATCATTATTTCCTCCGTCATTTATTGAATTGACAACAAATGTTTATCCTGTTATTATGTTAATGTTAAACCAATTTATAATTTTTTGCAATATATTTGAAAGGGAAAAATATGATAGATGCCAAAAAAGTTTTGGGCGAATTTAATTTGAATGCGAATAAATCGCTCGGGCAGAATTTTCTTGCTGACGAAAAATTTCTCGACAAAATAGCCGAATTAGCAGATATAAATTCAAAGCTCGTGCTTGAAATAGGACCGGGGCTTGGAACAGTAACCGAAAAGCTTTTAGAAAAGGCAGAATTTGTAACTTGCGTTGAGATAGACGAAAATATGGTAAACGTCCTTTCAAAAACGCTTGACGGGGCAAAGAACCTGTCAGTTGTTCATTCCGACTTTTTAAAGTTTGATATTTCATCGCTTTATGAGAAAAAAACGTTCTCCGTCGTTTCAAACCTGCCCTATTATGTAACAACGCCCATATGTATGCACCTATTAGATGACGATTACGCAATAAGCGATATGACGCTTATGGTGCAGCTTGAAGCCGCACCACGCTTTTTTGCGAAACCGTCAGATAAAGTCTACGGTCCGTTGTCCGTCATGATTGATTATCTGTATAATGGAAGAATAGAGTTTGAACTTCCGCAAACAGCATATTATCCTCAGCCCGATGTGCGCTCTGTCGTAATGCGCTTTGAACGCAACTCAAACGAATATCTTAAAGGTTTTTCAAGGTTTGTCGAGGTTTGTTTTTCAATGCGAAGAAAAACGCTTGTAAATAACCTTTTGCGCTATAACCTTACAAAACAGGACGCACTATGCGCACTTGAAAAATGCTCAATCAACCCCAGCGCAAGGGCAGAAACGCTGTCAAGTGGCGAATTTGCCAAGCTCTATACAACAATAATTAGCTCAGAATAACTCAGTCAAGATAACCCTCATGAACCTGAACGCCGAACGCATTAGCGAGCAGCTTTAACTGCTCATCAGTAATCGTGTTGATGCGTGGCATATTCATAATTTTGATATAGATTTCAGCAGCCTTTTCGACCGTTTCGATAAGTCCGAACGCCTCGTCAAGGCTTTTTCCTGTTCCGAAAATTCCGTGCTGCGCCCACACAACAAGCCTTGTATCACGCATTTTTTCTGCTGTTTTCCTGCCTATTTCATCATTTCCGCAAAGCATCCACGGAAGAACAGAAACACCGTCAGGGAATACTACAATACATTCTGTACACATCTGCCAAAGCGTTTTTGTAAACTCCCTTTCATCGAGCGAGTGAACGTATGTCATAGCAAGCGTGTTCGTTGCGTGAGTGTGAATTACGACCTTGTGCTGACTGTCCTTTTTGAGCCTTTCAATATGCGTCATAAGGTGGGCAGGAAGTTCGCTTGTCGGCTTTGAACCATCTTCATAACCCCATAGAATATCTATGTTTTTTCCGTCAGGGCATATCCTTATAATGCCAAGATTTGTTTGAGGGGCTATCTCGACATTCTTAAAATATTTGCCCGTTCCGGTAACGATAAACATTTTGCCCGCAATTTGTGATGCATCAAACGCTATCGGAATAGTTCTTTTAACATCGTTTACATCAATAAATCCGTCAATCTCGTCATCGTCGATTATTCTTGAAATATTGCCGCCGTTTCTTTCGTCCCAGCCAAGACGATACATATTGCTTGCAAGGCGGCTGACTTCACATATAATTTTTTCAAGCTTCGTCATAAAATCACCTCTTGATAAGAATTTCCCTTTCGTATTTCTTTACCATATCAAGCCAATCAAGCCCCTGAGCAACTCCGTTAATCTCGCAATAATGATTCCATACAGCTTCAAACGGGAACGTCTTTAACTCTTCAAGATAAGCAAGCCTTGAAGTGTAATCGAAAGAATTTTCAATCTCTTTAAGCTTCTCAGTCGGCTCTAAATATGCGTATAACAAAGCCTTAATCATATTCCTTGTGCCAATAACCCATGCAGCCACACGATTTATGCTCGCATCAAAGAAATCAAGCCCGATATGCGTCCTGTTTATAAGACCGCCACGAACGAGCGAATGGGCAATCTGTTTAAGCTCATCATCGAAAATAACAACATGATCGCTGTCCCACCTTACAGGCCTGCTTACATGGAGAAGTAATTCGTCTGTAAACATAAGCACTGACGGAATTTTATCGGAAATAACCTCTGTCGGGTGGAAATGCCCTGCATCGAGGCAAACCATCTTGTCGTTCTTAACGCAGTAACCCATAACGAACTCGTGGGAAGCAACAGTATAACTTTCTGCGCCGATACCGAAAACCTTGCTTTCAAACGCATCAAGGTTGTATTTTTTATCAATCTTTTCGCTGAAAATCGCATCGAGCGATTCTTTCATTCTTCGTCTTGGCGCTTCCCTGTCAATAGGAATATCCTTGTATCCGTCAGGGAACCAGAAGTTTGTAACGCAAGGCGTACCGAGCTGTTTTCCAAAATATTCGCCAATCTTCCTTGAACGAACACAATGTTCAATCCAGAAATCACGTACCGATTTATCGACCGAGCTTACAGTAAAACCGCTGTCAGCCATTTTGTGCGAAAAACAAGTGGGATTGAAGTCAAGCCCCATATTCCTTTCCTTTGCCCATTGAATCCAGCCAACATAGTGTTCTGTATCTATCTCGTCAAGGTCGATTTTCTTGTCAGTATCCGCATAAATTGAATGAAGATTTAACCTGTGCGTGCCGGGAATGCACTTCAAAGCCATATCAATATCCTGCCTTAACTCCTCAATGTTCCTTGCCTTGCCCGGATAATTGCCTGTCGTCTGTATTCCGCCTGTCAGCTCATTTTCCTTGAACAAGAACCCTTCTACATCATCGCCCTGCCAGCAGTTTATGGAAATGCTTGTTTTTCCGAGCTTTTCAATAGCCTTGTCAGTATCGACACCAATGTCTAAATATCTCTTTTTCGCATATTCGTACTCGTTCATGTGTTCGCTCATAGTGAAAGCTCCTTCCTGAATTTTTCATATGCCTTGTTAAATAACTCAACATTTTCAGGCATATATGTTTTTATATCAAATGAATTTCTTATTATCTCCTGCCTGTTTTTAAGCCCTGCCTGAACGCAGACGTTGCCGACAACGCTCGCCTCGTCAGGTCCCGCATAAACGGTCAACCCCGATGCGTTCGCTGTCATACGGCACAAAAGCTCGTTTTTAACGCCACCGCCAATTATGTAGAGGCAGTCGTATGACTTATTCGTAACAGAAATAAGCTTTTCTATCGTATACCTGTATTTAAACGCAAGGCTTTCATATGCACAGCGTATAACTTGGCCTCGTGTCATATTATAAACTCCAAGCTTTTCCTTAATCGCCTTGTCCATATCGCAAGGGTATGCAAACGCTTCATCATCGGGGTTTATAAAATACTTGAATTGTTCGCTCTTTTGCGCTTCTATAACCATTTCATCAAATGACATATCATAGCACTTTTTAAGCTGCTGAACTATCCATAACCCCATAATATTCTTTAAATAACGAATAGAAAAATCGACCGCAAGCTCGTTTGTAAAGTTTAATCTTTCGCTCTGCTCGCTCAAAATCGGCTCTTTGATAACCGTTCCAAGTAATGACCACGTACCACTGCTAATGAACAAAAACTCGTCCTCCTCGCTCGGAACTGCGTGTACAGCAGAGGCAGTATCGTGCGTTCCAACAGCAATAACAGGCACACTCTTGCAACCGCATTCTGCACAAATTTCAGCTTTAAGGTTTCCGTATGAGTCGCCCGGCTTTATCATTTTAGCAAAAATCGACTTGTCAAGGCCTGCAATTTTCAAAACTTCATCGTCAAGCTCGTGCGTTTTTGCATTCAAAAGGTTTGTCGTGGAAGCGTTAGTATATTCCATTCGCATCTCTCCCGTCAGGAAATATGCTATAAGGTCGGGAATCAAAAGTATTTTATCGCCAGCACAAAAATCGCTTTTCATAAGCTGATATACGCTGTTGAACTTCATAAACTGTATTCCGCATATTCCGTATATGTCGAGCTTTTTTGCATCAAAAGTCCGCCTGTCACGATAATTGAAAACCCTGCCTCTTAATTCTCCTTTTTTGTCGATTATTCCGTAATCAACACCCCACGTGTCAATTCCTATCGAGTCAAAATCTCCGTTCGCCTTTTTAATAGCAGTTTTTATCTCGGAAAACAATTCGTCAATGTTCCAGAAAAGCGAACCGTTTTCTTCAATGGGAACGTTGTCAAACCTGTGAATTTCCTTAATTTTTAGCTTTCCGCCCGAAATATCCGCAAGCATCGCCCTGCCGCTCGAAGCGCCCAGGTCGAATGCAAGCATTTTTTTGTTGATGTCTTTCATAGCTTAAATATTTTCCAATACGTCAATGCTCTCTGCAAATCTATGCTCGCCCGACTTAACAAAAGCATTTCTTCCGCCGGGCATAACGACAACTGCGCTCGTGTTTGCAGGAACAAGAACTTCAAGTACAAACTTACCGCCCTTAATTTCCCACTTAACGCTAATTTCTCCGTATGGGGTCATATGCGTTGCCTTTACATAATCGAGATTTCCGCCAATCTTAGGCGCAACAATAAACTTCTTGTACCCCGGCTCTATCATATCAATTCCTGCGCAGCGCTTGTAAAGCCAATCGCCAACAGCACCATATGCGTAGTGGTTGAACGATACCATGTTGTCCTTTTCAGATATAAATATCGTTCCGTCAGGCTTTAAACCGTCCCAGCGTTCCCACATAGAAGTTGCGCCACACTTTATAGGATAAATCCACGACGGGCATTCTTCGTTAAGCAGCATCTTGTACGCTTCGCTTGCATCGCCAAAGTCCGAAAGCGCAAACAATAAATACGGCGTTCCTAAGAACCCTGTGTTTAATAATCCGTTGTGCGCCTTTATGTCCTCAATAAGCGCCTTGTATGCACCTTCACGCTTATCTTCGGGTAACATATCAAACCATAACGCACAAACATATGCCGATTGGAAACCACCCTTAATAGTTCCGTCATCGCATACAAACTCGTCATTGAATGCCTTTTTAACGCTGTCACGGAGTCGAGCATATTTCCTTGCATCTTCCTTTTTGCCAAGAATCTCTGCCGACTTGCTGACAATATCGAGCGAATTTGCAGCATAACACGATGCTATCCACTTGCTCCTCGACGTCCATACCTTGAAACCGCCATCAGGTGCAAGCCAGTCGCCGAATTGGAATCCTTCTTCCCATATAAGCTTTTCGTTCATGCAGCGCAGAACTGCATTAACCCAGCCCTTCATGCTCTCGTATTGCCTTTTAATTATGCTCGTGTCACCGCTCGACCTATATACTGCCCACGGAACCATGGTCGCAGCATCGCCCCATCCGCAGGTCGGAGTGGGCTTATCAAATATCATCTTCGTGTGCGGAATTACAAACGGCACAATACCCCTCACCTGCTCGCTCGCAAGGTCATAGAGCCATTTCCTCATAAAATAAGTTATGTCCATATTGTAGGCAGCAGTTGGCGCAAATACAGCAATATCACCGGTCCAGCCAAGCCTTTCGTCACGCTGTGGGCAGTCGGTCGGAATATCAATAAAGTTCGCTTTTTCACTCCATTGAATGTTCTTTTGAAGCTTGTTAAGATAAGCGTTTGAACATTCAAACGTTCCTACCTGTTGCATATCGGAATAAAGAACTATTCCCTCAACGCTAAACCCGGCTTCGTCATTACAGCCCGATACGGATATGTACCTAAATCCCATATACGTAAATTCGGGCGAGTAAGTGTCGTTTTCGCCGGAACAAATGTATTTTATAGTCGCCTTTGCGCTTCTTAAATTATCTGTAAATACATTTTTGCCAACGAGAATTTCACCATGCTTTATAACAATTTCAGTGCCCTTTTTCTCGTTTGCGCAGAACCTTACAATACCTGCAAAATTCTGACCGAAATCATAAACTATATCGCCCGATTCGTTCCTAAATTTAATAACAGGCTTTATAACCTCATGCGCAAGCACCGGAACACCCTCGTGCGGAATAACCTTTTTAATGAACCTGTCAGGCACAAGCTTGCAGGGCTTGAATTTGTCAGGAATTGCGTTTGCATCGTATGTTTCGCCATCATAGAAGTCCGCAAAGCGAACAGGACCCATGTCCGTCCATTCCCACGTTTCATCTGTTGAAAGAATGTGTACCTTGCCATCTTCATCGGTAAGATGAAGCTCGATTATAATGCCTCGCCTGTCGCCATAGCTGTTTGTAGTTTCGTTTACTCTTCCAAGATACCAGCCGTTAGCAACAGATGCTTGAAATTCGATATGTTCAGGATTTTTTTCTTCTTTAAAGAAATCATCAAGATTATATGACCTATAATAAACGTGTTTTCTGCCGTTAGAATCGCCCGGCGCAAAGTATTCGTTAAGTATCTTTCTTCCGTTGATTTTAATCGAATAAATGCCCATTGCGCTCGCATAAAGCCTTGCATCACAAATTTTATATGGCAAATCAAAACGCTTTTTGAAAATGTGTACAGGGTCGGAACAATCAGCTTTGTTTCGCTTGCCCGAATAAATCCACTTCGCAGAAAAATCCGTTCCAAGTAAGCCAGTCTTGAATGTCGTTTCAGCTCTCGCCTCACCGAGCGTCGTGTTTATGTAAACGTTAGCCTTGTATGTTCTGCCCGGCAGAAGCTCTTTATCAATTTCAACCCATACACTTTTTGAGCTTGCAACATCGAGGCTGTCGTATTCAACTCGTTCCTCGCCGTCTGTAACGTCCTTTATAATAAGGCGATATTGCTTTTGTTCAACGCTGTTTTCCTTGCTCGTAATTACCCATGAAAAAGTAGGCATTGCCTGTTCACAGATTGAATATACGTTGCATTTAAAGTTTTTTATTTCTACCATAAATTAGTTTGTCCTTTATTTACAATTTTCTTAATTATATATTTTAAAGTATAAAAAAGTCAATTTCAATAGTTTCACATTTTTATTTCAAAAAATTTGTAATTTAGTATTGCAAAAAAATTTTTTTGTGCTATAATACAATTTATAGACAAGATAAGCAAATAAATAGGAGGTAAAAACTATGGCATATAGAATCAGCGAAGATTGTATCGCTTGCGGTGCTTGTGCAGCAGGCTGTCCCGTTGGCGCTATTTCAGAAGGCGACGGTCATTATGTAATCAACGAAGAAGAATGCATCAGCTGTGGTGCTTGCGAAGGCGTATGTCCCGTTGGCGCTCCGAAAGAAGCATAATCTTTATTAAATCAACAAACCCAAAATCCCAAATTATATGAAGCCTCATGCAATTTTTTTGCGTGGGGCTTCGGCATTTTCTGTTATATAATCTCAAATAAGCTTGTTACCATAAGGCGCAATGCGTTGTTATGAACGCTTGATTTTTCATATCGTGCGAATATGTGCATATCAAATTGAACTATGTAAGTATTGCTCTCACCCCACGAAACGAACTTGTAACCGTCAGGCGATAAATAAGCTTCATCAAGCGTAACCTCTTCACCCCTAATAACCGTTATTTTCGTCACCTTGTCATAAATCAATATGCCGTTTTTATCCGTTTTTGTCGATTCATATAGATAAACAACACATTCATCAATAAGCGATTTGTCAATTCCCGATTCAAGCACTATATCATATTCTATACGCTTGTTTTCATCGAATATCGTTTCACCTGCATACCATATATATCCGTCGGGAAGCTTTGGCGTCTTAATAAATTCACCCTCGTCAAGCTCTACCCTTTCAATATCCGCTCCGCTTATAAGCAAAACAACAAAATATCTTGAATAATCAGCAGTTAATTCAATGTCACTTGTAACAAAGGTCGTTTGAGGGTCTATCCATTCACCGTTTAATTTAAACCCATTTAGGCGGTAATGCTCTCCACCTATGTATGCACCGTCCTTGTCAGGGCAAACAATTTCTCCGATAGCATTTCCATATTTAACCGAAAACTCAGAGATAATCTCTTGCGTTATGCCGTCACGAACCTTGATTGTGTATTCAATAGGAATGTCGATTTCATCAGACCATAAAAGCGTAGGATAACCATATTCCATCGTCCATATGTCGTCAAAATTTGCCCATGTTAAATACGTTTTTCTATCTTTAAGCTCCTCGGCAGTCTTAAAATATGACTTGCTGTTGGTGTCGTCATGGCTTGAAAAAATTTCTCCGTTTTTGTCGAAAAGATTGCCAACCTCAAATAATAATGTTGCGTCAAGCGACGTGTCGTTTATGTTGTATGTCCTCGTTCCGGCAAATGGGTGGTTCGTGTTTCGTCCGTTCTCGCTGTCAAGCGTTCCTGAATAAACCTTGGCGTGCGTGTAGCAATTTTCAACAATTGCGCTTAAATCCTTCGTTCTGCCAATAAATCCGCCGGTGTAATCCTTGCCCCTAACGGTGCCTAAACTATAACAGTTCCTTATCGTGCCGGAACTTAAATATGCAACGAAACCTGAAGCATAGTTGCCGGTTAGATTTTCAACATTGGCGTTTGCATAGCTTTCTTCAATAGTTCCTGCATTCTGACCTGCAAAACCGCCAACCTGATGCGTACCACGAACTGTAACTGAATCAGCCTTTGAATAGAGTATAACTCCGCTTTCGTTGTTCTGCCCAACTATTCCGCCAATAATGGCATCGCTTTCTACTGTCCCTGAAACATAACATCGTTCTATCCTGCCCGAATTTGTTCCGCTGAGTATTCCCGCATACGTCCCTGATTTAATTTCAGCATCAACTATTTCAAGATTTATTATAACTCCATGATTTCTTGTAAATAAACCACCACTCGTTTTTTCGGAATCGTCAGAACTTATAGTGTCAACTTTAAGATTTTTGACTTTTTTGCCGTTTCCGTATAGCGTTCCGCTAAATTCTTCAATCGGTTTCCATAACCCACCATTGAATGTAGATGCGTCTATATCACAACAGATTATGAATGCGCTGTCATGCCATGCAATGTTGTTCAATTGCTGCGCCGTATAGATGTGGTAAGGATTTTTCTCGCTGCCGTCACCTGTTTCTAATTCAAATACAGGATAAACATCAAGGTCCTCATAAACACCTGTTAAATATGCGTCAGTTGACCAGCCGGTAAATACATAACCTTCCTTTTCAGGCTCTTCGGGCGCTTGAACTGTCTGCCCCTTGCGCCATAAATAGGCTGTGTAGATTATCGTTTCCATATCTGCACCATAAAAATTTACTGTGTAAACTCTCGGCGGTTCTTCCCATTTGAGGCGAGGATAATATTCTTCAACGAATAAGAAGTTGTTTTCAAATGCGCTTGAAAGCGCAGTCGTAGCTACGCCCGACATAAGCTGTGATTGAGTTTTTTCTGTGCCTGTTCCGTTTGAAATAAGGCATTTTTCATAATATGCCTCACTCACTCCGCCTGTGGCTGTGCTCTGCCTGCCCATCACCGGTCCGTTCCACTTGTTGCCCGATGTAGTGCGTGGTATATCTATGCTTCCACATACGAATATCCTCGATGCAAAGCCGCTGTTGTTGCCTGCAATTCCGCCTACATGGTCAACTCCGTTTGCGGATACGTTCATAACATAACTGTCATCTATGTGCGCTTGAACGCTGTTAAAACCAGTTATTCCGCCAAGGAATGTGTTTGTGTTAGATGTATAATCACCCTTTGCGCATATCGAAATGTTTTTAACCATACACCTTTCAATGGTTGCGTTCGTTCCGTTTAGCGCAGCTATTCCGCCCATATAGTAGCCTGAATTTTTCTCGGAACTGTTTGAATATAAATCTATATCCTCAACAGAACATTCGCTAATTACACCCTTGTTAAACGATACTATGCCACCGCTCGTTCCATAATCCTTGCTTCCGTAAATAGTGCTTATGCTTGCGCCTTTAATGTGACAGTTTGTTATTGAACCATAGTTCGCCCCAGCGATAACAGCGGCATACGATTTTACATGGAAATCAACATTTTCTACATAAAGATTTTTTATCGTTCCATAGTTTGTGGATACTATTCCATACCAAACACCGTTTTTTTCTTCGTTTGCATTTATGTTTTTGATTGTATGCCCGTTGCCGTCAAGAATGCCCGTAAAATCATATCTTATGTTCTCCGTCAATAGGTTTTCTTTGCCAATCGGAAGCCATATCGGAAATTTTGATAAATCAATATCACAAACAAGCCTGTAATGCTTGTCGGGCGCAATCCTTATAGCAAAAAATTCTTCTTCATCATGAATTAGTATCGGCTCATCTTCCGCTATTGCATTGAACGGAATAAGCGATAAAACCATTATGAAAACAAGAAAAATAGATGTAATCTTTTTTATCATATTACCTTCTCCTTAAATTAGTTAGCCATATGCAACTATTTAAGTTTACCTAACCTAACCGATTTTGTCAAGCACTTTTTATCGCTATGTTATGCTAAATGTTCCTATGGAACGCTAAATAACTTCGTTGCGAAAT
>CADBRR010000125.1 GCA_902797145.1 uncultured Eubacteriales bacterium
CCCACAAGGTCTGGCTACAGGTTCGATGGCTGGGATAAAGAATTTTCTAATATACAGGAAGATACTATAGTTATCGCCACATACGTACAGTTATTCCATGTTCAGTTCAAAGACGGCATTGACGGCACAATTCTCTCAGACCAAGATGTTGTTGCTGGTTGGTATGCTATACCGCCTACTCCTAAAGAACATGAAGGATTTACATTTACAAACTGGACTACATATTCGGCTAATATTAAGCATCACTCACAGATTAGTTCCGTGTATATTTCGGATGCTACGCAGGTTATTACAGTTGAAAGCTCACTCAACGACGTTATAGAGCAGGTTAATTTATTAGATGGCACAAACAGAATTGAAATTTCACTCACAGCAGATGCAACTATCACAGGTATGGTTGACCTCACTCGTGCAAATGTTACAATCAACGGTAACGGTCATAAGGTTACAGGCGAATCAACAACAGCAGCTTCAGGTGGTTTGAGAATAAAAGCTGACGGACTTATGCTTAAAGATATTACATGGGATACAACAGCTAATAAGGCATGGGCAATGCGTGTATATGGTAACTACACAATCTACTTTGATGGTACAGTTACAGTTAAGTCAGCGTCGGGTTATGCAGGAATCCAGGCAACACAGGATTTAAACAACAATGATGTTATTGTTGAATTCGTGGGTATCTCAAATGACGCAGTTCTTAACGTAACAGGCGGACAGAGTGCGGCAGCAATCGGTTCGTCAAACACAGCAAATAGTAAGAGCGGACGCATACATCTTTATTCTGGATTATTTAATGCTACAGGAAGTGCCAATGGATCTGCTATTGGAGGCTCTGCAAGAGGCTCAAGCGGAGCTGTGTGTATATCGGGCGATACTTCAAAACCGCTTACAGTAAATGCAACCGGCGGAGATTATGGTGCTGGTATCGGTAATGGTTATTGTTACTCTCAAACAGGTTTATCTGTTGGGGATGTTATAATTCATAACGCAACTGTCACCGCTACTGGAGGAAAGAGTGCTGCCGGGATAGGCTCAGGCAAACGAACTTACGAGGTTGATGTTGGCGAAGTCACAGAAACTGGAGTAGATTCTGTATTAAGGATTAATAATTCTAATATATCAGCATATACTGCAAGCGCAGTAAATGTTCTTGAGGGAACTTATTATAAAAACGGTTCCCTTGTAGGAAACAACCAATTAACCATGATGAATTCTGATATAAAGAAAGTAAAGAATTTAACTACGCAAACTGCATTAGAGGACGAAGAACCGATTGTTGATGACTATGTCGATGATTTACTCGGAGATGAATTTGACAGCTATATAACTCCTAACTATAACATTGTTAATAGTCTTGTTGAATCAGAAGTAATCACCTTTAACGAAGAAAAGGTTATTAAATTTTATACCGCAAGCGAATATATAAACGGATATCTTTGCTATGAAATGATTGACGAACAAAGCGGTTATACTGTCATCACTCCCGACAAAATAACAGTTCCTGAGAATGCTAATTTTGTTGGATGGAGTTACGATGAAAATAACGAAGAAGTGTTTGCATTTGCAAACTATAAAGAAAGGCAATAAAAATGAATAATGTCTGGGAATTGATTTTAAGATGGTTAGTACCGTTCCTCTGCGGAGGGGCGGTATCTGTTATTACAGCTATTATTACAGGAGCAAAACAAAATAAGAAGAAAGCTAAAGCGCTCGAAATAGGTGTTCAATGCTTATTGCGAATCGAGCTTATACATTCGTATGAAAAATATATGGACAAGGGCTATTGCCCTGTTTATGCACGAGAGGCATTGAAGCTTGAATACGAGAGTTATCACGAGCTTGGCGGAAATGGAATTGTGACAGACCTATATAACAAGGTCATAGCACTTCCGACTGAATAGAAAGGAGAACAGAATGATTGAAAGATTTATTGAATATCTTAAATCACATATAGGTGATATCTATGTGTGGGGTGCTCAAGGCGAAATAGCTACACCCGAATTTATTAAAAAGCACGAAACAAACCAAACCAACATCAACAGAGCCTTGACACTCTACAATAAGCGTGTTAAAGAAGGCAGAAACCCCATCTATGCTTTCGACTGTTCAGGATTGGTTGTAAAATTCTTGCTTGAAAATAAGCTTATTTCTGCTGATACAACAGCTCAGGGATTGTGCAGTAGATGCACAGCTCTCAACGATAGAGCACAGCTCAAACAGGGCGATTTTGTGTTCAGAGATAATGGTACAAAGGTGCATCATATCGGTGTGTATATTGGCAACAACAAAGTTATTGAAGCTTTTGGCAGAGACTTAGGCGTTGTAGAAAGAGATATCAACGCAAGCGGAAAAAACTACTGGAACCGATATGGTAGATTTATTAAATTATTTGAAAAAGGAAATGAAGATATGTCAACAGTATTAAAATTAACATCTCCCTTGATGCAGTCAGAAGCAATTAAAAATTTACAGATAGCACTCAATTCGCTCGGCTATGATTGCGGAAAA
>CADBRR010000126.1 GCA_902797145.1 uncultured Eubacteriales bacterium
AAAACAACGCTTAAAAGCATAGGTAAAGCAAATCGAATAAGAACCTTAGACGGCTTGCCCTGAGTTAGGTCTTTCATATGTTTTACTCCTTACAGTCGCAAAACGCTAAATACGCATTCTGCGTGCTAATTGGTGAACAAGTTCACCGCTAAATAAAACACTTTGTGTTTTGCTAAATGTTCAGCAAAGCTGAACGCTATTTTTTACTGTATTTATTGATGATATGAGTTTTCTTCTTATTGAGCCGCGTTTATTTTTCAGTTCAAAAAATTTTTCGTCCTTAATATATCCTGTTTCTTTCATGATTCGCAGCCAATATTCAGTTTCGTAACATTCTTTTAGTGCGATCTGCATTTTTGATACAAAATCAGCAGTACTTTGGGCATACTTTGACTCATGAATATTTGCGCCGATGCTCGTACCACTCCTTAAAAGCTGGTTTGTCAAAACAAATTCTTTCTCGGAATTTCTTATTTCTTTGCAAATATTGACGATGCAAATTGCAGCATCAACCGATTCATTAAGCAAAATACTCTCCATTTTATATCACTCCTCCAATATTAAGCACACTAATGTCACTCATAAAGTAACAATGTGTATCTTAGCGCACCGTAGCTGCATTTAGCATGGCGCAAGCCACATTTAGCGCACGCAGTGCATTTAGCACGACCTTTGGTCGTATTTAGCGTACCGTAGGCACATTTAGCGCACCGTAGCTGCATATAGCGTGACGAATGTCACATTTTTTCCTGAATATCATTAAAATATCCCTGCATAAACGCAAGCGGAACTACCCACAAAAACAATGCTGCAAACATAGCGAAAAGGTATCTGTTATCCTTGATTTTAAGTCCGTATTTTGTTGACTGCTCCATAAGCTTTCTATCCATCGTAAACGCCCAATAAATGCTGTATAACGGAATAAAAGTAAAGCAGAGCGTATCGAAAATCGGGCTTTGATACTTATCGTTTGTCAATCTCTTAATAGATGAAATTTCAACGTATACCCAATAGAACCAGTAAATAAAGCAAGTAGCAAATCCGAGCAATACGAATTTTATAACATTTCTCTTAATATTGAATTTTTCCCTTGTATTGTAAGTTACTAATTTAATATCGAGTATCATAAATATAACAGCAACATTTATAATAAGAGGCATTGCCATAGCGAAGCTGAACTCACCCGAAGATGCGACCGACAAACCAATAGTAACAACACCCAATATAACGCAAATCGTCTTCATTGCCTTTTCATCGAATTTTGCAAGGCACATAACACCGACCGCAATATTAAATATTGTCCATACGATATAATATATGAGTGAAATACCATTAAGTCCGAGCGCAGTATACGCATGAAGTGCAGCCATAATGAACATAACAACCGCAATTACGTTTGCGTTTTTGTTGTCATCACAAATCAGGATAACGCTCAAAAGCGGAATTGTCTGCAAAAGGCTCATAACGATAATTCCAACTAAATCCTGCATACCTCTCAGTTCAATGCCCTGCCATATGAATCCGGCAAGTGCGCAGGCTATAAGTGCAATCGCTATAAATCTGAATTTTGTTTCACCAAAAGCGGCTTTCGTCTTTGTTTTCATAAATTCTCTCCGAATAATAAATATTGCTGTAAATATTATAGTTAAAATCGGGATTAAAGTCAATCAAAAACAATTATATATAACAAAGCACGAGTTTATGCTTTCAATTGCACAAACTCGTGTGAATATTATTTATAACTTATTTAATTTATTTTCCCGAAACTGCTATTTTCTTAACGAGCAAGCTTGGCGAACCAATCGTTGCGCCAAACGGGATACCGAACTTCATATCACTTCCTATTGCAATGATATTTTTCATAAGCTCAAAGAACGAAGAAGCGATAGTTATCTGTTCAACAGGTCTAACAACGACACCGTTTTCAACGAGCAAACCGCTTGCGATAAGCGAGAAATCGCCTGAAACAGTATTTATTCCTGCATTAAGCCCTGAAACATCGTTTATAATGATTCCGTTTGACATTTGATTTTTAAGCTCATCAAAACTCTTGTCGCCCGGTTCGATATAGAAAACGCTCGGTGAAACACCGATAGGACCCGATGCGCTCCTGCCGGCGTTAGACGTCGATTCAACGCCTGCTTTTTTAGCTGTTTTCAAGTTGTGGAGCAATGTTTTAAGAACGCCCTTATCTACAACGTGCTTTGCCTTTGACGGAACGCCTTCATCATCGAACGCTCTCGGATTTATCTCGTGCATAGGATTGTCGATAATAGTTATAATATCGCTTGCAACAACTTCGCCCTCTTTGCCATTGAGAAGTGACAAGCCTTTCTGTGCAGCCTCAGCGCTGAATATCGGCGTAAAAGCTTCGAGCAAATCAGCAGCGGCAGAATTTTTCAAAATTATGCTGTATTCACCGCTTGGAACGGATTCTGCGCCGAGCTGTTCAATAGCGTTATTAGCTGCCTCTTTAGCGCAGCCGTCAACGTCCAAAATTCCATCGCCTGTTCTGTAAGCCATACCCTCTTTAACGTCACCGTTTTCCTCTGCAACAGGGAGAACATAGCTAAATGCCATATCCTGTTCACGCTCTGCTTCAAGTCCGAGCGTATTATAAAGCCCTGTCTTCATAATTCCGGTAACGAGGTTACAGCTTACAACCTTATTTATTCTTTCATCTGAAGCAATAGCTTTTTTCTCAAGCTCTATTGCGAGTGCGATTTTTTCCTTTTCGCTGAGAGTTGTGAACTCATATTCCTTACGGGGAACAGATTCGTATATGCACTTTGCCTGCATGGGGTGAACGTCTTCCGTTTCAACAGCCTTTGCGTTATCAACTGCACGAGCAACTAATTCTTCGGGGTTTTCAAGCATTTCAGTATATGCGTAACCCTGTTTATTTCCTATCTGAACACGTAGATTTATACCGTACGAACGGCTAACGCTATACTTTTCAAGTTCGCCGTTTCTGCAAGCAACAGAAAGGTCTTCGCCGTTTACAAAATATATTTCCGCATTATCGCAGCCCTTTTCAAGTGCCTTTTCAAACGCTTTAACTCTAAATTCCTTTATATCCATATGCTTAACCCCTTCCGCCTACTGTAATTTCACTTACTCTTATGCGAGGCTGACCGACATTTGTCGGAATTGAGCCTGAAACCGAACCGCACATTCCTTGACCTAACCACAGCTTCTTGCCTACTCTATCAATCTTGAGCAAAATCTGTGAGCCTTTACCGATAAGCGTTGCGCCTCTAACCGGCGAAACGATTTTTCCGTCTTTAACAAGATAGCCTTCAGAAACCGCAAAGTTGAACTCACCCGTTATCGGGTTTACAGAACCTCCGCCCATTCTTGAAGCGAAAATACCATCGCCCATAGAGCTTATCATTTCGTCTTCATCATCTTCGCCTGCAAGAATGAACGTGTTTGTCATTCTCGATGTCGGAGCATATTCATAACTTTCTCGCCTCGATGAACCTGTAACCGGCATATTCATAATCCTTGAACCGAGCAAGTCAATCATATAATTTTTAAGTATTCCGTTTTCAATCAAAAGATTTCTTGTTGACGGAGTTCCCTCATCGTCGATAGAAATAGTTCCCCATTCGCCCTTGAGCGTTCCGTCGTCAACTGCGCTAACCTTATCCGATGCAATTTTCTGACCGAGCTTTCCGCAGAACACGCTGTTGCCCTTTGCAACCGCCGTAGCTTCAAGCGAATGACCGCAAGCTTCATGGAAAATAACTCCGCCGAAACCTCCGTCTATAACTACCGGCATAATTCCCGACGGGCATTCAGGCGCATGGAGCATTGTAACCGCTGTCTTTGCAGATTGTATAGCCGCTGCACATACGTCGATTTTATCGTATGCTTCAAAACCCATACCAAGACCCGGACCTTCAAAGCCTGTCTGGAACTCCGTTCCGCTTGAAGCGACCGACTGAATTGCCATTCTTGTGCGAGGACGCCTATCAGATGCGAAAACACCGTTGCTGTTGCAAACGAAAATGTTTTTATCAACATCAAGATATCTAACTGTTACCTGTGAAATTTCAGCAGAATATGACTTTGCAGCCTCATAAGCCTGTTTCATAAGCGCAATTCGCTTGTTATTGTCTATTTGTGAAAACGCAACTGACGGAGTAATTGAATATTTCTTCTCCATAAAATCCTTTGCGCTGTATTTATCGTTTCCCTCAATTATAGCTGAAGCAGCCTTTGCCGCCCACAAAAGCGATTCCCTGCTCATATCAGCAGTATATGCGTACGCACTCCTCGTTCCTTTTAAGACACGAACGCCTGCGCCGCAATTTCTTTTATATGATGCGTTTTCTACCGTTCCGTTTGCCATTGAAATAGTAGTACCTGTCGTATCCTCCATAAAAAGCTCGGAAAAATCTCCGCCGCTTTCAAGTGCCGCATCAAGCACTTCCTGCGCAATTCTCTTATCTATCAACTTTGTGACCTCCTTTTATTTATATTACTTTTGATTTTCGATTCACTGCCCATATCGCTCGGTTCATAATATACTCTGCCCTTTAACGATTTAGGCATATATTCCTGTTCAACATAATGGTTCTTATAATCGTGCGGGTATTTGTAACCTACTCCGTGACCGAGCTTATCTGCGCCTTTATAATGCGTATCACGAAGATGAATGGGAACCGGTTCATCAAATGAATTTTCAACATCAGCAAATGCCCTGTCCACCGCCACTGCAACGGAATTTGACTTGGGGCTTTCGCACACGAAAATAATCGCCTGCGCAAGCGATAACCTTGCCTCCGGCATTCCGTTAAGTTCAAGTGCCTGAGCTGCCGCAACAGCCTGAACCATAGCCTGCGGACTTGCAAGCCCTACATCTTCTGACGCATGAACTATAACTCGCCTTGCAATAATTTTAGGATCAACCCCTGCATAAATAAGCCTTGCAAACCACGCAAGCGCAGCATCTGTATCGCTGCCACGGAGGCTTTTACAAAACGCAGAAAGCATATCATAATATTGCCGTTCGTCGCATTTCATAACCTTATGCTGAATTGATTCTTCCGCAATTTCCTTTGTAATTCGAATTTTTCCGTCAACTGGCTTTGTAGTAAGTATTGCAAGCTCCAGCGCATTAAGCGCACACCTTGCATCGCCGTTAGAAATAAGCGCAATATGCTCAAGCGCATCTTCATCAATCTGAGCATTATATGAACCCATGCCACGTTCCACATCGTTATTCGCCTCGATAATTGCACGCTTTATATTTTCTTTGCTTAGCGGATAAAATTCAAACACACGACAACGGCTGACAATTGCGCTCGTCATTGAAATCATAGGATTTTCTGTCGTAGAACCGATAAATTTTACCGTTCCGTTTTCAAGCGCCGGCAATATGCTGTCTGATTGAGTTTTGCTCCACCTGTGGCATTCATCGAGGAGCAGATATGTTTCTTTTCCGTATAATTTAAGATTTTTTTCGGCTTGAGCAATAACTTCCCTTACCTCTTTAACTCCCGATGTAACAGCGTTAAGCTTTGCAAAAAGCGAGTTTGTGCTCGATGCAATAACCGCTGCAAGCGTTGTTTTACCACAGCCGGGCGGACCGAAAAATATCGAGCTTCTGAGCGTATCGCTTTCAATCGCACGCCTTAAAAGCTTGCCCTTTCCAACAATGTGTTCCTGACCTATAAATTCATCGAGCGTTCGTGGCCGCATTCTATCGGCAAGCGGTTTATTTGAAAAACGCATATTGTCAAATAACATATTATCATACGAATCCATAGCATAAACTCTCCTTTGGTAATATTATACCTATTTACCGCCTGTTTATCAATAAAAATTTTCAATATATGCGCTTAACGCAATACCATTTTTTGTATTGAAAAATTTTTCGTAATGTGGTAATATTTATAAATAACATAAAAACTTATAGGGGTACTTTTAAAATGGATAACAATAACAAGATTACAATAGGACTTTTTATTGATACATTTTTTCCAATGGTAGACGGAGTAACGGCAGTAGTTGATAACTACGCAAAGAGGCTTGTAAAGTATGCTTATGTAATCGTATTTGCGCCTGAATACCCAACGCTTGAATACGATGATGAAACACTTCCATATAAGGTTGTAAGGTGTAAGTCAGTTCGTGTTCCGTTTGTCGATTATATGTGGCCCTTGCCCGAAATTGACTCGGATTTTAAAAAAGAGCTTGACAAATATCATCTTGATATAGTTCACATCCACTCTCCGTTCGGCGTTGGCAGGGCAGGCATTGCGTATGCGCAGAAGCATAACATTCCTGCAATAGGCACTATGCACAGCCAGTACAAAAAGGATTTCAAGCGTTCGCTCAAATTAGATGTGCTTGCTGACTCATTTACCGAAAGGGCAATGAAAGTTTTCAATGCCTGTGATGAATGTTGGGCAGTAAATAAAGAGGTTGGCAGGATTTACTTTGAAGAATATGGTTATAAAAAAATGCCTGCCGTTATGAATAACGCAACCGATATGATGCCTGTTGAGGATATAAACGAGGCAAAGGATACGATAAATAAGCTTTATAATATAGACGAAAGCGACCACGTTTTCCTGTTTGTGGGCAGAATAAATAAGCTTAAAAACATATTCTTTATTGTGGAATCGCTGAACATTCTCAAAAAAACGCATCCCGATTTCAAGTTTAAGATGTTGTTTGTAGGCTCAGGTCAGGACGAAGACGAATTAAAGGAATATATTGCCGATAACAAGCTTGGAAACGATATCATAATGTGCGGTAAGATTACGGATAAACCATTGCTTGCAAAGCATTATGCAAGGGCAGAACTTTTCCTGTTCCCATCGCTTTATGATTGTTCGTCAATCGTACAGATAGAAGCCGCATCACAGAAAACACCTGCTGTTTTCCTGCGTGGCGCAGCAACAGCGGCAGAAATAACAGACAATGTAAACGGTTTCTTGTGCGAAAATGATTCAGCAAAATACGCTGAAAAGATTTTTAATGTAATATCGGATACAAGCCTTTATAACAAGGTTTGCGAAAATACATTCAATGACCTGTATATCAACTGGGACGATGCTATTTTGAACATATATAATAAATACCTTGAATTTATTAAGAATAAATAAATCAGCGACCGAGCAGCCAATAACGACTGCTCGGTCTTCTTAATCATATAAGCCCTGCTACGTGTGATAGAACCATTGCCGCATCAAATGTATTAACTTTATTATCGCCCGAACCATCTGCATTTGGGCGCATAATGTCCGATAAAGCATCAATCTCCGCAACGTGCCGCAAAATAATCATCGCATCAGCATCTTCAAGCGCAACTATAAAAATATCTAACGTATCATCTTCATAATCACAAACTTCGCTCAACAAAAAGCCTTAAATCGGCAAATTCAAAAATAACATAATAAAATAGCTTCCGCAGTTTTAACTGCGGAAGCATTGTGTTAATCATTTGCTCTTCTCGTTATAATTGGATTTAACTTTTTGTCATTATCAGGTATTGTTACTTTGAATGGAGAAATAGTTAAACCACTATCTTCATTTTCTGTTTCATCATCGGCACGATTTATAATTTCAACAACATTTTCGCTGAATGAAATGTTCTTGTCTGCATCGCAAACATAACCTCTGATACCAAAATACTCAATTTCGTACCAGTCGCCAAGCTTAGAATAAACAGTAAGCTTTGTTCCAACATCTGCCGTTCCTACAAGCATACTCATAAAGTTAGTTCTTGCGTAGACATTTGTCCTTGATTTAAGCGTTACTGTGCCAATAGGTTCAGTATTTTCAACGATATTGCTCATTCCACCGTTCGTTACAGAATAAATGACCTTAACATATTTTGCGGAAATATAACCATACTGTCCGTCTTCAAGCTTTATTCTGAACCAGCCATCGGTTATTCTCAAAATATCGAACGTATCGCCATAACGGAGCGTAGTTATCTTTTCATAGTTTGTCGTTGGACCTGTTCTAACATTTACACTGCCGTTTGCATAACCTCTTGCAAGGTAAACGCTGCCTATCATGCTCATCTTTTCGCCGACCGTTGCCCTGTTAAGCATAACATCATCGCACAGAACAAATCCGAACTGTCCGTCAATATCAACATAATAGTGGTCGCCAACCCTGCACCATATGTTAAGATAAGTGTTCTCGTGCAAATTCATCATAGTAAAGCTCGTTGAATAAATGCCTGTTCTGAACGGTGTATTTGACACAATAGAACCGGAGCAGTAAACTTCAATCGGCTTTAAGTCGTACTCAATGTTGTACCAAAGCGATTCAGCATTTATGAAGTATCGCCTTCCACTATAAATTATAAGCGCAATAGAGTCAGTAATGTTTACAACCTGAACCTCAGTTCCCTCTTCAAGCGCAAATACCTGCTTGAGAACTCCGGCTTTCATCTCATACAAATCGCTTTTCTTTATAACGCTTGCATGGATAAAATCACCGGCAATATTCGTATAATCAATATATGGCGAAATTTCACCTGTTGTAATATCAATATGTGAAACGTCAGCATTAGGGAAATAGAACTCTAAAATCTGCCTGAAATCCCAGCCTTCAAGCGCCATCTGCTGTGCGCCGCTCTGCGAAAGCCCTACTCCATGACCCCATCTTACATAATAAAGCTCAAATCCGCCCAATACATATCTGCCCCAGAATGCCCTGCGTTTAGGAAGTGGCAATACGGCTGAATTGTTTCGCATATCATAAAGGAAAATATCAATAGTCGCATTATTTATTACGCTTCCATCATTCAATGTGGCATCGACCGTCAAAAGCATATCCTCATAATCCCTTGAAATGCCTTCATGTCTCGGATTAATCATCTTTACATAAGTGATTTTAATATCTTCGACATTTTGGGAAATCTGTTCCTTTGCCTTTGAAAGAACGTAATTATTGAACTCTTCATTATCTGACTTGTAGCCATTTGTCGGTATAAACAGAGTATATTTTTTTGCAATTTCCGATTTAAAATCATACTCATCAGGACCCGTTGCATATGGCCCGTCCATAGTGCTGCCTGCCCATGCGTGCGATGGAAGAATCATCTCACCGCCGTTTGAATCGGCAAATAGTGCCTGGAACAGCCTGCCTCTATATGTAACAGCAATGCTCAGCGTATAGTCAACAGCTTCTTTGACCTTAACAAATTCAGGATTATAACCTTTGTAAACCTGTTCAGATGCCGTATCGCCAATATCGTAATCGCCATGCTTTGCAATACTCATCATAACATAGTTCTTTGCGCAAACAGCCTGTGCCTTTAATGCTTCAAGCTGATATGACTCGCTCATTTCATAGCCAACAACGCCATAGAGATATTCATTTAGAGGAACATCATTGATTATCCTCAATGTTCCTGCGCTAACATTAAATTTCATATCGCCAAGATACATTCTCTTGCCAATCATTATATAATGCTTGTAATGTTCGCTTTCGGAATTTTCGCTTCCATACCTTTCGAGCGTTATAATGCTGTCCGTTGCTTCATAATCGCCCGATGTAATGGTAACTTTTGAATCATTAACAGTCATAGTAGCATCACAATCTTCAAGCAATTTGCCTGTTTCTACTACCTTGAAACTTCCGCTGAGCGTGAGCTTCTGCTTCTTATTGCCACTTGAAGAAAGCATAACCCTGATGTATTCATAATTATTTTGTGCCGCATTGCTTGAAAATCCACTGTCAGTTATCGGAATGCTGACAATAGATACTGCAAGTGCTTGTGCCGCAAAGCTCATTATCATAATAAGAGCCATAACAGCACTCAAAAGCTTACGCATAAATCTTCCCCCTGCAAGAAATAAATATATGATATATTGTACCACACATTTAAACTTTTGTGAATAGCAAATTTAATAAATTTAAGTCAATTTTCATAATAAAACAGCATTCCCTGATTAAAAGACTGCGTATTTAATTATTTTTCAAGCATTTTTTCGAGCTGTTCTATTCTTGATTTAAGCATAGCTATTTCATTTTCTATCGGGTCAGGAAGATGAACTTGGTCAAGGTCAACGCCTGCTTCGCCGGTAGCTTTTGCTTCTATCTTTTCATTAGCTAACTTAACAACGTGTCCCGGAACGCCAACAACAGTAGCATAGGGTGGAACTTCTTTTAGCACAACTGCACCTGCGCCAATCTTTGAATGGTCCCCTACCTTGAACGGACCGAGTACCCTTGCGCCACACGAAATAGTAACGTTGTTGCCGATTGTCGGATGTCGTTTTCCTATTTCTTTTCCCGTGCCGCCTAAAGTAACTCCCTGATAAATCGTTACATCATCGCCAATTTCCGTTGTTTCGCCAATAACAACAGCCATACCATGGTCAATAAATAACCTCTTTCCGATTTTTGCGCCGGGGTGAATTTCAATGCCTGTAAAAAATCTCGACAGGTTTGAAACTATCCTTGCGAGTAATTTCATATGGTGCGTATGCAGAAAATGTGCAACCCTATGACTTCTTACTGCCCTAAATCCGGGATAACAGAAGAAAACCTCGAATGCGTTCCTTGCAGCAGGATCTCTTTCAAGCACACAGCGAATATCGCTTTTTAAGGTTTTAAACATAGCTTGCACCTTTCCTTTCTTTAAAAATTATATTATATATTTTATCCAAATAAATATATTAACACAAAAATCTTTTTTTGTATAGATTTGTTGTGAACATTGACAATTATTTTTTATTACTATAAAATTAATTTGTATTATTATATTCGGAGATGTTTTGTTATGCCACTATATAAACTTACTGCAAGGCTTGAAGAGATGAAAAAGCTTATTCAAGATGAAAATAAAATCATAAATTGCGTTGCCGATGTCGGCTGTGACCATGGCTATCTTTCAGTAGATTTGCTCGAATCGGGAATATGTAAAAGCGTTATAGCTTCCGATATTAGCAAGCCATCGCTTGAAAAAGCGAGTCAGCTCGCCTCCAGTATGGGCGTTGAAGATAATATGAAAACTGTTGTTTCTGACGGTCTATCGCATCTTGATGACGGACAAGCTCAGGTCATAGCAATAGCCGGTATGGGCGGTGAACTCATTTCTGAAATTTTACAAAAAAATGAGTCCGTCGCAAGGAGCGCAGAAAAAATCGTTATGCAGCCCATGAGCGGTTTTGAGGAGCTGAGGCGGTTTTTATATAACAATTCATATCGCATATTAGAGGAACGACTCGTTAAAGAGGGTCGCAGAATTTATCAGGTAATGTCGGTCGTAAGCGGAGATGCTGAACCTCTTCCCGATTGGTGGAATGAAAATATGTTTTTTGTGGGTTATGATATGTTTAAAAATCATGATGCGCTTATTGAGGAACTGCTTTTGAATTTAAGGAAAAAATATTGTAGAAGCCTTGATAATTCGTCTGTTCAACCCGAAAATCTGATTAAAAATATAGCCGATATAGATGTATTGTTGGAAAAATTAAAGGAGGAAAATAATGAAAATTGAAAATATAATAAATATAATAGAAGAACTTGCCCCTGTATCGCTTGCGATGGATTACGATAATTCAGGGCTTAATATAGGTACTACACGAGAAGATATAAAGAAAGTCCTCGTTGCGCTCGATTGTTCAATGAGCGTTGTGGATGAAGCAATAGCGTGGGGCGCAGATATGATAATCACGCACCACCCTCTGCTTTTTAACGCTGTAAAGAAAATAACTCCCGATGTAGAGGAAGGCGGTGTCGCATTCAAGCTCATACAAAATAATATCGGTCTTTATTGTGCGCATACAAGCCTCGATGCAGCAATAGGCGGTGTAAATGATGTTTTGTGCGAAATGCTCAAAATAAAGGATACAAAAATTGTAGAGCCTGAAAAAATGGGCAGAATCGGCGTTCTTGAAACACCCGTAACGCTTCGTGAATTTATATATAGAGTGAATGAAAATTTAGGAATAAATGCAGGCTATACAGCAAGCGATGAAATGCTCAAAAAGCAAGTAAATCAAGTAGCTGTTATGGGCGGAGCAGGCGGAAGTGAAACAATGCTTATGAAAAATTTAGGCGCAGATGTGTTCGTTACAGGCGAAATTAAACATAATCAGGCAGTAGATGCTTGGAATATGGGTTTTCCCGTTATCGTGTGCGGTCATTATGAAAGTGAAAAAGTTGTCCTCGAACCACTTATTGGATATTTACAAAATCACTCAAATGGTGTACAATATAGGTTAAGTATAAGCGAAAGTGTTTATATTCGCAGAAATTAAATTTGACGGTGGTAGGATAAGGAGATTAAAATATAAGCAAATAAGTATAAAATTGAAAGGAGTTGGTCTTAAATGCCCAGATTGAATTGCCTGATAGAATATCAGGATAAGGAAATCGAACTCGTGAGATATAAAGCAAGCGCAAAATCAGCAGATGCGGTTAAGAATTTTAACAAGGCAAAGGATGATTATGATAAGCTTGTAGGCGAAAAGCAGAATCTTGAAGAAAAGACAGAAAAGCTTATAGTTGAGTTCAATAAACTGACCGATGATTCCGATATAGAAAAGGATTTTGAATATACCTTTGTTGGGGAGGATTCGGAATATGAAACGCTTATGAGGCTCTATGGCGAATACTTCGATGCATTCAAGAGAGGCGAAATAAAGTATTCAGAAGACGGCGAAATAGTAAATGACGAAAAGTATGAAGAATATATTACAGCCGATGAAATAAAGGAATATGAAGTCGTATTTGCAGATTTTCAGGAAAAATTGAAGCAGAGGAAAAAGCGTATAAACGGTTTTATAGCTGATTTTGAAAAGGCTGAAAAAAAGCTCGATGAATATGATAAAAAGATTTCGTCTTCAAAGAAAGCGCTCGATGAAGCACAGGTAAAGTATGATGATTTTATGAAAGCGTTTGATAAGCGTGCAGCGGAAATAAAGAAAGAACTCGACGCTGCTGCAAAGGCTATTCCGACCGATATAAAAAACCAGTTCAATATCGTGCGTAAGCTTAAGAAAGAAGCAAAGGAAAAGGATATGCGTGTAATGTCAAAGATAGTCGATGGCAAATGCAGCATATGTAAAGCCCCTGTTTCAAAGGAAAAATCAAAGGCGATTGGCAATAACGAGAACGTAGTGTTCTGCGATAATTGCGAAAGAATACTTTATAGATAATCGCTAAATTAAAATTTAATAAAATAAATAAAAGAATTTTTGAGTAACCCATGTGACCGCATACACTCGTGTATGAGGAAAGTCCGAGCTCCATAGGGCAGGGTGCCGGGTAACACCCGGTGGAGGCGACTCCAAGGAAAGTGCAACAGAGATATACCGCCTGTTATTATAATAGGTAAGGATGGAAAGGCGAGGTAAGAGCTCACCGGCGACATGGCGACTTGTCGGCCCTGTAAACCCCACTCGGTGCAAGATTGGAATGAGAGCATTTAATGGCTGCCCGTCACGCTCTCGGGAATCGCTTGAACCTATTGGTAACAATAGGTCTAGATAGATGGTCACAAAAACCTTTGGTTTTACAGAACTCGGCTTACGGATTGCTCAAACAATTCTTTTTTGTTTTTTAAATCTTCTCAATATAAAAAATCGAACCGCAAATTCAGTTCGAGGTTCGATTATTGCAATTTAAGCAATAAGTTTTTAGTAATGTTATTTTTTATCGGGGACAAATTCCATAATATCTTCAACAGAACAATTAAGCGCATTACAAAGCTTGTTTATAGTCTTCGTTTCAACATTTTCATTAAGTTTTAACCTGCGTATAGTCTTGCGGTCTATGCCGCATTCCTCACGAAGACGATAACTCGTTATCCCCCTTGCTTCCATAAGCGCCCATAATTTATTGAATATTATCATTTTGAACATCCTTATTATTTTTTTATTGATATTTATCATTATGGGGATTATAATCACTCTATATAAGGGGATATAATCTTTTTTAATATCTAAGTGGAACATCCGATATGCTTGAAGCATTTGCAATGTAAAAGAATATTTTTAACTACCCTATCATATCCTTTTAATGTACAAGTTAAATCTATATGAAAGGATATTGAACTATGGAGTACAGGCGAAGAAGACGAACAAGGCGAAAATCCGTATCAAGGGGCAGGACAAGGGCATCGAATGAACCAAACGGCGGCAAGTTCATTTTAATAATCCTTGTAGTATCTGCAATAATCTATCTTATATCCATATCCGAAGCGGGAACGTGGCTATCAGAAAACATTGTAGCGCCAATAACGAAATCGTTTGGAAAATCGGACAAAAAAGACGATGATAAAGAAGATAACACAGATGCAGAAAATAGCGAAGACGTATCTGCTCCGACCGAAACAAAGGAGCTGACACTTGAAAAAGTCAACGCATATTTTTTGCAGATGGGCGTTTATAATTCTCTTGACAACGCAGACGAGGAAGCAAAGCTTATAAAAGCTCAGGGCGCAGGTGGATATATATTGAAAGACGGCGATAGGTTCCGTGTTATCGCAACGGGATATTCAAGCGAAGATGATGCGAAGGACGTATGCGCAAGGCTTAAAGAAAGCGGAATGGATTGTACAATTTATAAGCTGAATACAGATGAAGTAACATTCAGGGTAACAGCCTCAAAAGAGCAGCTTGCACGAATAGAAAAAACATTCGCCGCACTTAATAAAGCACAAAAAACGCTGTCTGAAGAGGTAATAAGCTTTGATAAAGAAAAGAAAGATGTTTCAGACGAGATAAAAGTTGTAAAATCTTTGGTTGATGAACTCAAAGAAGCAAAAAGCGATATTTCTCCATATAAGGAAAATAAAGCAGTTTCATATATGGTAGATGCACTTGATGCAAGCATTGAGGTGCTCGAAAGCACAATAAGCGATGAAAGCAAGAGCTTTGTAGAGTTCTCATCACTTTTAAAATATGCACACACTTGCGTTACGCATGAATATTTCCTGCTCGCATCGAATTTAAAGGGCTGAAAACATATTTAATATATTTATGGTAAAGCTTGCAATTTTTAATTATTTATAGTAGAATGATACCGTAAGCAAATATATTTAGTGCTTGAAAAACGAAAAATACCAAATATTAAAGAAAAAGAAAGGAAGTCTTTGCTTTTTGCAAAGCAGGTTGTTAAAATGTTTAAGACATTAGCTGAAGCACAGGCATTCTGCCAGGAAAAGGGCATCAGAATGATCGACTTCAAGATGACAGATCTTGACGGTCGCTGGAAGCACCTTACTATTCCCGTTGAGCGTTTCAACGAGGACACAATGAAATATGGTATCGGTTTTGACGGTTCAAACTACGGCTATGCACCCGTTGAAAACAGCGACATGGTATTCATTCCGGATCTTTCAACAGCAGCAGTTGATCCTTTCGTTGAAACTCCAACTCTCACTATGATAGGTGACGTTTATGTAATCGATCCTCATGCAAACGAAGCAAACCGTCCGTTTGATCAGTATCCGAGAAACGTATCAAAGCGTGCAGTTGCATATATGCAGGAACTCGGTATCGCTGATAAGATGATAATCGGACCGGAATTTGAATTCCATGTATTCGATAACATAAGCTTTGAAGCAAAATCAAATAACGTAACAGTTAAAATCGACACACAGGAAGCAAACTGGAACACAGGTAATGAATATATCGACAATAAGGGTTATCAGACACGTCACGAAGGCGGTTACCATGCTCCGTTGCCCAACGATATAACATTTGAACTTAGAAATAAGATGTGTATGATGCTCGATGATTGGGGCGTAAAGGTTAAGTATCATCATCACGAAGTAGGCGGTCCTGGTCAGCTTGAAATCGAAGTAGAATTAGATGAAATGACAAAGATGGCTGATAACACAATGATAGCAAAGTATGTTATCAAGAACGGCGCACTCCAGGCAGGCAAGACAGCAACACTTATGCCGAAGCCTCTGTATAATGAAGCAGGTAACGGTATGCACGTTCATATGCACTTGTTCGGCAAGGATGGCGAACCTCTCTTCTACGATGCAAACGGTTATGCACAGCTTTCAGAATTGGCTCATCACTTCATGGGCGGTATTCTCATGCACGCTAAATCACTTTGCGGACTTCTCAATCCTTCAACAAACTCATATAAGAGACTCGTTCCGGGATTTGAAGCACCTGTAACAATCGGTTATGCAACAGCTAACAGAAGTGCTGTTATTAGAATTCCTGCATACGCAAAGTCACCGAAGAATAAGCGTTTTGAATTGAGAAACGGCGATGCAACTTGTAACCCCTACTACGCATATGCTGCAATCCTCATGGCAGGTATCGATGGCGTTCAGAAGAAGATTGATCCGTCAAAGATGGGATGGGGTCCGTTCGATTATAACCTCTTCAATCTTCCGGAAGAAGAAAAGGCAAAGATTCAGGGACTTCCTGCAAGCCTTGGCGAAGCTCTTGACGAACTTGAAAAGGATCACGACTACCTCACAGCAGGCGGCGTATTCCCGGAAAGACTTATCAAAATCTGGATCGAAAAGAAGCGTAAGGAAGCTAAGAGAATTGAAAGCATTCCGCATCCCGCTGAATTTGAACAGTATTACGATATCTAATAAATATCAAATAAACTTCAATCCTGCTCGAAAGGGCAGGATTTTTTATTCAAAAAACTGTTGACAAACAAAAAAATTTCATATATAATAATGATTGTCAGAGTACCATCTGATATAACACGATGCGTTCAAATAAGGCTATGCGGTATTACTACCGTTGCCATAATCGTTGGCGTAGTACCAACATCACAATGGTGATAAAAATAAATATCGTGTAAAAATGAGCTTGCATTTTATGTAGGTTCTTTTTTTATGTTCAAAAAGGGTTGAATAGTTTAAATTAAAGTGATAAAATGAATAGTATGGAGTAAAATCCTAATAAATTTTAAGGTGGTGAACTTGCTTGGACAGTAGTAATTGCTTAGATAGCAACGGCAGTAAATATCGATCTATACTGCCTACTACGAAAACTGAATAAGAGTGTCCGAGCGGTTTGTTATGCTTTCTCCGTCGGGCACCGTAAACGGGAGGTAACGAATGGAAAAGCAGAATTTTAATGAAAGACAATTTGATGCATTCTCCGTAAAAATCATAAAACGCCTTATAAAGAGGGATTTTGCGGGAATAAAGGATATTTTTGAAGATGCCGACAGCGAACTTATTGCAAGATTTATTGATAGCATATCTGAAGATGACGACTATTTAAAGGATGATGAAACCGATAAGGAAATGCAGGCAGGCGATAATGAATACGATGATATAATCGAACTTTTCAGATGTGTGCCTGAGGAAAAGTCGGTCGAAGTATTTGCAAGGCTTGAAAGCGAGAAGCGTGAAAAAATTATACTTCATTCTATAACTAATCAAGAACTTGACCACTTGATTGAGGGGCTTATAAAGAAAGGTTATTATACTTCACTTAAATCACAGTTAAGCGAAGTAAACGAAGTAGATATAGCTGACTTTATGAAGAATTATGAGGGTGAAACGCTAATTAAGCTTTTCAGAATAATGCCAAAGGATATGTCAGCCGATGTGTTTGCATATCTTGATAGCGATACGCAGGAATATATTGTAAAATCAATAACGGATAAAGAACTTGCAAGCCTTATTGACGATATGTTTATCGACGATACGGTCGACTTTTTGGAGGAAGTTCCTGCAAATGTAGTAAAGCGTGTGCTTGCAAACACTAATCCTGAAACGAGGTCAATAATAAATAAATTCCTAAAATATCCTGAAAATTCAGCAGGCTCAATAATGACAATCGAAATGATGGAACTCCATGATAGATTGACGGTTAAAGAGGCTATTGAGCATATAAGAAAAACAGGATATGATAAGGAAACGATTTACACTTGTTATTGTATAGATGATGAAAGGAAGCTTTCAGGCACAATAGGTTTGAGGGAATTGATATTCAACGACCCTGACGCATATATAAAAGATATAATGGACGATTCAGATCACCTTATATCCGTAAATACGCAGGACGACCAGGAAGAGGTTGCAGACCTTGCAAGGAAGTATGACTTGTTGTCAGTGCCGGTTACTGATAATGAGGGTAGGCTCGTAGGTATCGTAACAATCGACGATATCGTTGACATCATCGAAGATGAGAACACGGAAGATATTGAGAAGATGAACCTTATCGCTCCGAGTGAAGATGAATACTTGAAAACAGGCGTTTTCACGCTTGCAAAGAACAGAATTATATGGCTTATGGTACTTATGCTATCTGCAACATTTACAGGCAAAATTATCGAAAGCTTTGAAGGTGCGCTCGCAGCACTTGCAGGATTAACAGCTTGTATTCCTATGCTTATGGATACAGGCGGTAACGCAGGCAACCAAGCATCAACACTTATAATTCGTGGTCTTGCGCTTGGTGAAATCAAGATAAGCGATTATCTCAAAGTATTGTGGAAAGAAGTTAGGGTTGCGCTCATTTGCGGTATAGCGCTTGCAGCCGTAAACTTTGGCAGAATGTACATTATGCACGCACTTGGCTCAGATTATGGTTCAAGTCCGTTTACAACAATAACTGTTGTATGCCTTGCAATGGTATGCGCTGTAATAATTGCTAAAATATTGGGCTGTACAGTTCCTATCGCAGCAAAGGCAATAAAGCTTGACCCTGCGCTTATGGCAGGACCTATGCTTACAACATTCGTTGATGCTATAACATTGCTTATCTATTTCGCACTTGCAAAGTTATTCTTTGGAATAGGTTGACAATATAAGAGGTAAATATGAACAGAACTATTTTAATAACAGGTTCTTCAAGAGGTATTGGCGGAGCTATTGCTTCCGCCTTTGCTGATATGGGGGATAGAATAATAATTAACTATAAAAATAACGATTTAAAAGCGAACGAGCTTGCAAATAAATTAAGGGAAAATAACCCGTCAGTTATTGCGATTAAAGCAGATATATCCGATTCTGCTCAGGTCGATAATATGATACGCACAATAAAGGAACAGTTCGGTCCTGTCGATGTGCTTATAAATAACGCAGGTATTGCGCTTGAACAAAAACTATTTACTGACGCAACACAAGAAGATATTAAAAATATTATCAATACAAATATAATAGGCTTGATAAATGTTACAAAGAGTGTTATACCCGATATGGTATCGAAAAAATCAGGCAATATTATAAACATAACTTCAATGTGGGGCGAAACAGGCGGTTCGTGCGAAGTCCTATATTCTATGAGCAAAGCCGCAGTTATTGGCTTTACAAAATCGCTCGCAAAAGAACTTGCACCATCATCAATTAGGGTAAATGCAATTTCCCCCGGTATGATTGATACCGATATGAATAAGCATCTGACCGCTGACGATGTAGAAGCTATTCGCCTTGAAACGCCGCTTGAACGAATAGGTACTGCAAAAGATGTTGCTAACGCTGCTGTGTTTTTAGCATCTGATAACGCAAGCTTCATTACAGGCGAAATCCTCCGTGTCAATGGCGGAATACTTATTTAATATGGAGTTCGGAGTTAATTAATATGGATATTAAATATACAGAAAAATTTAGGGAAACGATAGACCCCTATTCCCTATCGTTTCCGCATTTTAAATTAAAAAGCATTCTCGGCTATCCGCCTGCCGGGAACGATGTTTTCTATGTAAATGGCGATTTTATGGGCAAAAATATAAACGCTTTCCTTAAAGTCGAACGCCAGAATGGAGCGGATATCGAAAACGAGCTTTCAACGCTTGCAGCATTGAAGTTTGATAAAAAACCGCAAGTTCTTGAATTTTCATTTGATGAACCTAAATATATTCTGACCCTTGAAGCGGAGGGCGAAAGATTATCGCAAATCGTTGGCAACAACGAGAATATGCAGTCGCTTGAATATATGGAAGAATATGGGGAAACGCTTGCATATATCCATTCACTAAAAATAGATGCGCAAGAAGTCAAGCACAGAAAATTCTTCGATATTCCCGAAAACACAGGGCTTGATGATATGGAAAGTTTCTTGCAAGAGAACGCTGCTATAATTAAAAGCGCTTATCAAAACAAATGTTTTTGCCACGGAGATGCGCATTATGCAAACATATTGTGGAAAAATCACCATATATCCTGCGTACTCGATTATGAATTGTCGGGAATAGGCATACGGGAATTTGATATGGCATGGGCAGTATTTTTAAGACCGTCACAGAAGTTTTTGAAAACCGAACAGGAAATAGATGCGTTCCTTTTAGGGTATAATAAGTTGCATTATTATTCAGAATTGGCATTTATGTATTATTATGTTCTAATCGGAACAAGATTTTATAATATGGGAGATGAAGAATATAAGCAAGATGTAAGGCTATTGCTCGATATGGCAGTAAAAAGATATAAAAAAGGTTTAAAAATTAAAACATTTAAAATTTAACTATTTTTTCAAGCTATTTTCAAGCTTTGTTTCATATAATCCGAGTGTAAACTTAAAAGCAACATTGAAATTGATTTTTTTCATTTTCATGTTCTCCCATTTTTCTATCATATAGAGAGAGTTAAGGTTGTCCGATCCTTGCTCTCTCTCCTTTTTATCGGGTTTATTTTTGCCTGACTTTCAAGCTATTTTCAAGCTTCATAAATATAATATAATTAAACAATGAATTAACAGATTTTGTTGGTTTCATACTCTCCATGATTTAGCAGGGCAGTTTTAACTGCCTTGCGTTTTAATTATACAACAAAACAGCAGGCATAGAACCTGCTGCTTTTTTATTATTCTTCTTTCATGCTTCTTGCTGCCTGCTTCATTCTCGCTTCTTTAGTAAGCAAACGCTTTCTCATTCTAATTGATTTAGGCGTAACTTCAACGAGTTCATCATCGGCAATAAATTCAAGGCACTGTTCAAGGCTAAGAATTGTAGGCGGAGTGAGCCTCAAAGCTTCATCAGAACCAGCCGCACGCATATTTGTAACGTGCTTTTTCTTGCATACATTAACAACGATATCTTCGTTTCTGCTGCATTCGCCGCAAATCTGACCTTCGTAAACAGGAACGCCCGGTCCTATGAACATTCTGCCTCTGTCCTGAGTATTGAAAATACCATAGCCTGAAGTTTCGCCCGTTTCATGAACAACGAGTGAACCCCTTGTTCTTTCTTCAATGTCGCCCTTGTATTCCTCATAGCCATGGAATATGTGGTTCATAACGCCATTGCCCCTTGTTGCTGTGAGCAATTCGCTTCTGTAACCCATAAGACCTCTTGCCGGGATAAGGAAAATAAGCCTTGTGCTTGTTTCATTTTCCGTTATCATATCAACAAGCTCTGCTTTCCTTGTGCCAAGTCCTTCCATAACGCTGCCAACATATTCTGTCGGAACGTCAATTGTGAGTTCTTCGATAGGTTCAAGGAGTTTTCCGTCTTTATCAGTCTTCATAATAACCTTAGGTCTTGAAACTGCAAATTCATAGTCCTGCCTGCGCATTGTTTCAATAAGGATTGAAAGGTGAAGTTCGCCACGGCCGCTAACCTTGAACATATCTGTTGACTGAGTATCCTCAACACGCATAGAAACGTTTGTTTCAACTTCCTTGTAAAGTCTTTCACGAAGATTTCTTGATGTTACATACTTGCCTTCCCTGCCAGCGAACGGACTATCGTTTACCATAAACATCATGCTTACAGTAGGTTCGTCAATCTTTATGAAAGGAAGTGGTTCAACGCATTCTGTATCACAAGCTGTTTCACCAACTGAAATATCAGTTATGCCTGCAACTGCGATAATATCGCCTGCTTCGCATTCTTCTGTTTCAACACGCTTTAAGCCTTCGTAATGATAAAGCCTTGAAAGCTTTGCAGTTCTCTGCGCATTGTCGCCGCCACACATTACAACCTGCTGATTCCTCTTTGCTGTACCTCTAATAATTCTGCCGATACCAATTCTGCCAACATAATCATCATAATCAATAGTCGAGAAAAGAATCTGAAGCGGTTCGTTTGAATCGCCTGACGGAGCAGGAACAGTCTTAATAATAGTATCAAATACAGGCTGCATATCGTTTCCCATATCCTTGTAATCATAGCCTGAATAACCATCTCTTGCCGACGCATATACTATCGGGAAATCAATCTGGTCATCAGTTGCGCCAAGTTCAAGGAACAATTCGAGCGTTTCATCAACAACTTCATCGGGTCTTGCACCGGGTCTGTCAATCTTGTTTATGACAACGATAGGTATTTTTTTGAGTTCGAGCGCCTTCCTCAAAACGAATCTTGTCTGAGGCATACAGCCTTCAAACGCATCAACGAGCAAAAGAACGCCATCAACCATCTGCAAAATACGTTCAACTTCACCGCCGAAATCAGCATGGCCGGGAGTATCTACGATATTAATTCTGTAACCCTTGTAGTTTACAGCTGTGTTCTTTGAAAGGATAGTTATTCCTCTTTCCCTTTCAATATCGTTTGAGTCCATAACTCTTTCCTGAACCTGTTCATTTTCCCTGAATACACCGCTCTGACGAAGAAGCTGGTCAACGAGTGTTGTCTTGCCATGGTCTACGTGTGCGATTATCGCTATATTCCTTATCTTATCGTTTGCCATATATATAAATCCTTTCACCTAATATTTCATTACAACAACAAAATATTATAACTCTTTTTCGCCCTAATTGCAATACTTTTTCTTACATTATTTGCAGAAAATAAAACTAACATTTTATTAACTTGACCTCAAACCCTTGACTATGAGGTATAAATATGCTAAAATTTAAGAGTATATATAGATGAATGGAGCAAAATTATGAATAGAGAAGTTGTTATTTCAAGTGCAGTAAGGACGCCGGTCGGCAAGTTCTGCGGTTCACTTATGGGATATGATTTAGGCGAGCTTGGTTCATTAGTTATTAAAGAAGCTATAAATCGTGCAAAAATCAATCCAGCAGATGTAGATGAAGTAATAATGGGCTGTGTTCTTCAAGCAGGGCTTAAACAGAACATAGCAAGGACAGCATCAAGGCTTTCGGGAATACCGATTGAAAGACCTGCAACAACGATAAATATGATTTGTGGTTCAGGATTAAAGTCGGTTGCAATGGGCGCAAGCCTTATAAAAGCAGGCGATGCAGATGTTGTCGTATGCGGTGGTATGGAAATTATGAGCAACGCTCCGTTCCTGCTCAAACAGGCAAGAACGGGATATAGAATGGGCAATGGCGAGCTTGTGGACTCTATGATTTCTGACGGACTTACAGATTCCCTGCTCGATATTCATATGGGTGTTACAGCAGAGAACATTGCTGAAAAATACGGAATTAGTCGTGAAGAGCAAGACGCGTTCGCCGCATGGAGCCAGCAGAAATGCGAAAAGGCACAGGCAGAAAACAGGTTTGCTGACGAAATAGTCCCGGTAGAGATTAAAACGAAAAAATCGACATTTATATTCGATAAAGACGAACAGCCTCGCCAAGGCGTAACAAGCGAGAGCATATCGCATTTAAAGTGTGCATTTAAAAAGCATGGTACTGTTACAGCAGGAAATGCTTCAGGCATAAATGACGGCGCAGCGTGCATAATTCTTATGAGCCGTGAAAAGGCGTTGGAGCTTAACGCAAACATAATGGCAAGCATAGTTTCATATGCAACAGTAGGCGTAGACCCTGCATATATGGGATTAGGTCCAATAGCAAGCACGAGGAAAGCGCTTGAAAAAGCATCGCTGACTATCGACGATATCGACCTTATTGAGGCAAACGAAGCGTTCGCTTCGCAGTCTATTCAGGTCGCACGTGAACTCGGTTTTGAAAACAGCGATAAGCTCAATGTAAACGGTGGCGCTATTGCGCTTGGGCATCCGATAGGCGCATCAGGCGCAAGAATCCTTACAACGCTTTTGTATGAAATGAAGAAGCGTGAAAGCAGACTTGGTCTTGCAACACTCTGCGTTGGCGGCGGTATGGGCGTTAGCGTAATTGTTAAAAATGAGAAATAATTAAAAATAACTAAAAATTACCAGAATAAATAACCTCCTGTTTTTCAATAATAATAACAAAAAAACAGGAGGTATTTGATTATGAAAGACACAAAAATCGGTTATCAGACAATAGGTTGTTCCGTAACAAGCTGCCGTTATAACAAAGAAGGCACAAACTGCGATTTGAACAGAATCGAAGTAAAGCCCATGAACAATTATGACGGTTCGCATAGCGGAGACCCTGCTGAAGAAAGTCTTTGCGGAAGCTACTGCAAGATATAACGAAAATAAGGCGAACGACCTTGGCCGTTCGCCTTATTTATATTATTTAATATAGCTTAAATCTGCCCATTGCGATTTATTAAGCCATCTCAACTCATATGTTGACGTATCATCTTTGGCAAATTCAACTATCTGCTGTTTTGTAAACATACCCTCAATGGAGCAGCTTTTGCCATACATATGCACATCATAACCCATCTTTCTCAATCGTTCAACCTGCTCCATACATAAGCTTTTAAACTTTGCGTTCCTGTCCTCAATATATTCGTTATAAGTGTTTGAATATTCTGTCGCAACGCTCAAAAACTCATCTTTTAAATCGCTATTTTCGTCAAGCCATTTTTCAATGAAATAGAATCCGCCAATATTTTCCGCATAAAATGACTTAATATCTCCGTTAAATTCAGCAAATTCGTTCTTGGGAGAATAGTTTTCAACGAGCTTTTTCATATTCTCGTCCATATTCATATATTGTCCACTATACCAATTATTGTAATCATTCTCTGCCCTGATTATAATATCGCTGTTTCGCAATTCGTTCAAATTCTTATACGAAGAATAATCGCCTGCGCCATCACGATATTCAGCCATTTTATCAAAGCTTAATTCTATTGCAAAGCGGTCGTTTTCATTTCCTGAATTTATAAACGCTTCATCGTTTGTAAGTGTCATATCAACAAAAACTTTTCCCTGAAACTCCTCGCTCATTGCATTTAGTGACGCATTTTCGGGCGCAAACATCAGGTTTATATTATTAGCCTTATCAGGTTCATTTTCTTGCTGATTTTCGTTTTCTATAACTTCAACGCTTTTCTGCTCCATCTTGCTTGCTTTATTGCTGCCCTTAACAATAAAATATTCGGCTACGCAAATTAGGATAATGCCAAGAATCGCCAAACTCCATTTAATCGCCTTCGTTTTCATACTTATTCTCCTTTACCCTATGCCCTCTTGCGTTATTATAATATACAATTCACTATATGTCAATATATTTACATAAAACAAACATATAATTATGACAACAGCGAACGGTCAAGGTCGTTCGCCATTTACATATTCAGAAACAACTTCAAGCACAAATTCGGAAAAATCAGCTTTATTGCAAACAAGGATATTTTTGTTTTTAACCATATTTGCCAGATTTTCGTCGGGAACAAGTGCCACATCGCAAACGGAGAGCATAGACGCATCAACTTTACTATCGCCTGCGCAGATTACTTTATCATATTTTGTATTGCAAAAATCGAGGACTCGCAAAACGCTCCTGCCCTTTGAAAATTCTTCAGGCACAACGTAAATTTTCCTGCCGCTTGTCATAACAGGAAGTTTCGTTTTTCGCTTGACCGCCTCGAATATAAACTGAACATCGTCCTTCTCCCTACAATGCAGGAACAAGTACATATCATCGACCAGCCTTGCACTTTTTATATGCTCATTATCAGCAAATTCATTTAAAAGCTTTATAAGCACAGATTTATATCCTGAAACAATTTTTTCGGATTCAGCTTTCCAGCAATCGTTTATAACATCGTTTTCAATCAAAAGCGAACCATTGCTGACAAGCGCATATTTAGCATTGCAAGGAAGCTTTAACCGCCTATAAAGCTCCGTTGAGCGTGACGAAACAAGCAAAACATCAACCTTTAAATCACGAAGCATTATAAATGCTTTTTCGCTCATAAATGCCTGTTCAAAGTCGCCTTTCCATTCAATGCAGACATCACCGTCACGCTTATGCTTGAACGAATGTATAAGCGTATTGTCAATATCGCTTACAAATAAAATTTTACTCATACACCTATATTACTTTATACATCAGCAATATTTCTGATAATACCGCAGGCTCTGTAATTTTCAAGCGGATATTCAATAACATCGACATTTTTTTCGAGCGCAAGGCGGTAAATATGCGCAAGATGCTCGTTATCATCGAGGCTTCTAACAAGAATTTTCCACGGAACTCGCCTTAACAAAACCCTTGTCGTTTCGCCAATGCTCGGTTTAACAAGATTTATATCTGAAATTCCAAACTCCTTGCAAATCTTCTTGACCTCATCAATGCCGCCTCGATTAAATACTTTTTTGTCTTCAAAAACCGCCTTTTCAGGGAACTTTGCCTCAATTGCGTTAATAAATTCATAAGTCTTATCTTTATCTTTAAGATTCTTATAAAACGCAACACCGTGGAAATCATCATCACCAATCAAGTCGTCACGAAGAAACGTTCTGCTCAAAAGCCCCGAAACGGTAGAATTTAAGCACGAACTCGGAATAAGGAAATCATCATGCGTTCCACAAATCCCGGCGACGAACGCTGGGTCAGACAAAACAGCAACCCTGTCATCAACTCCGCAATAATCCTTCATCGCCTCTTTTAGCTGATTTTGAATAGCACCCTTGCCCGTCCAGCCGTCAACGAACTGTATATCCTCAGCCCTATGCCTGTTAAGAATATAGCGCATAGCGTTTTTATCAATACCCTTGCCCCTGATTATTGATATAGTGTAGTGTTCAGGCGAAATTGAATAACGCTTTATCATATAACGCTTAATCAAAACGCCAATCGGAGTGCCTGCCCTTGCAAGCGATACGAGCACGACGCACCTACCCTTTTTATCAAATATCTTTTCGCTAACCGCTGCAACAGCGTTGGCAGTTAGCTTAGAATAGCTTTCAAGGGCATTTTCGTACGCTTCAAGATATTCCTTGCTCGGCTCGTATTCAAGCGGAAGCATTTGCGAATAATGAACTCCGCTTTGTATGAGTTTTTCCCTTTCCTTTGTGGGAATAGGTTCAACAAACCCCGTAATATCTTTGAGCAATATTGTTACATCTTCACTTTTAAATGTTCCAACCGCCTGCGTCATAATATTCTTTCTTCCTTTTTATGCAAATAAAGTTATTGCATCCATTTTCCTTTACTGCGCAAGCAATATCGTAAACGGGCAAAACATTTTCTGCGTCTGAATCTGTCATAACGATTACTGCATCGTAAGAAGCTATATTATATATATATGTTTTTCTGTCCACATCATAAAAGCTATGGAGCGAATATCCTGAATTTATCGGATAATTTTCCCTGCTCGAAATTCCAATCGGGCTTCTTGTCGTTGCATGGAAATATACATCATAATTTCCGCTACTCTCAATTTTCTCCGCAAGATAAAGCGGTTCTATCATATATTCCTCTGTTCCAAGCACGAGTATTTTCCCCGAATTTGGCAAAAAACTCACAATGTCATTATATAAACGCTTTATTTCGGAATCCCAGAAATTATTATATTTTCCTACTTCAATACCTTTTCGGGCATCAAGTTCTGTTTTTGAGATGTAAATAAATCTCATGTTGGGAACATTTTTTAAATCAGGCTTTTTAGGCTCTGTAATTCTCAAACCTTTGCATTCTTCTTCAAAATCACGATTTTCTATCCTTACAAGGTATATAAACTCAATGTTTTCTTGCTTAAACTCCTCTATCTTTTCATCCGTTAATCTGTTAATTATTGATGCTACAACAAACCTTTTACTTCTTGCATATGCAAATTTGCTTCTTATTTTTGTAATAATGTTCTTTATAGTGTTGCCTGTTGAAATTTCATCTTCTGCAATAACTATATCATTTGTATCGTTAATGTAACGGTTAAGATTTTTCGTATACAATTTTTGACCCGGAGCATGACTGTGCTCTTCCTTGAACTCAATATAATCCGTTATATCTTCCCTTGTTGTCGTTAAATAAATGCAATTATTACCGAACTTTTTTGCGCATACTGCCCCTATTGCAGTTGCTGTTTCTGCAAAACCAATAACGAGCTTTGTTTTTACATTGCTTTGTGCAACCTTGTCCGCAAGCGCATTCATCATTTCAAGCGCTTGGCTCGGCTTTACACTCATGTGCTTGCCCTGAAGTGGATTTACAAGCAAGTATTTCCTTTTGTTATTATTATATCTTTTTGCTACACGCAATACATCATTTTCACTATATATCATCTTTCACCTATTATCCCTGTCAAACAACATTTACGCCATAGCCCTCACACAGGCTTTTAAGTGTATCCCTATATCCTGAACCCACAAGGTTCATTTTCCATTCGCCCTTGAATCTGTATATTTCAAGCGCAACGATAGTTTTTACTCCGTTAAGGTCTGTCAGGTCAAATCTATACTTTTCCCTGCCCTCTGACAAAACTTTTATCTTCGGTTCTTTTGTAAGCGAGAAATTATTTGTGAGCGCATCGCCATATACAGAATAGCACACCGCAAGCCGTTCTATCTGCTGCGGTACATTTTTAAGCTCGATATAAACTATATCCTTATCCATACGTATATCATTGCCCGACTGATTTTCATTGCCGAAAAATATTATATCATCGTCATTTCTGACCTTTCCGTTATTCATCAGTCTAAATACGTATCCGTCAATATCCGCATCGAGTCGCCTGAAAGCATCAGAATATTCAATCGCTATCGTTTTGCCCGAAATTGCATTAAGCGAAATCCTTTGCCCACGCAAAAGCTTTATAACATCCTTGTTTTCATAACTTATTTCACTTACAGGAAGTTCGTTTACAGACATACAAAATCACCTCTCGCACAAATCATAAACAGGCGGAGGCAAATTTTAACCCCTCCGCCTAAAAGAGCATTAATAGAATCTCTTAGCAAGCTCACTTATGCTGTTATCATGTGTTGGCTGGCCTATTGCCGAGAACTTCCACGTTCCGTTATAACGGTAAATCTCTCCGAATACCATTGCTGTCATACCATCATAGTTTTCTGAAAGATTATACTTGCAAAGCTCCTTGTAATTGTCGCCATCGCAAATTCTTATAAACGCATTCTGAATAAGTCCGAAATGCTGTTTACGCTGTGCAGCCTGATATATATTTACAACGAATATTATCTTGTCATATTCAGCGGGCAAGTTATCAAGGTCAACACAAATCTGTTCATCATCGCCATCACCTGCGCCTGTAAGGTTATCGCCCATATGTATAACAGTTCCTGTCTTATGCCTGAGGTTGCCGAAATAAACTATATCCTCTGTTGCAACTATTTTGCCGCCCTTGCAAAGAAATGCTGATGCATCACAATCTATATCCTGTGGCTTAGGACCGAAAAGACTTCTCTTTCTTTCTACTTCGTCCCAACCAAGACCTACCATTGCCTTATGAAGTGAACCGCCGTTTTCCTTACGCAGTTCAACTTTTTGTCCTTTTTGCAAATTAACTGCCATATTTATCCTCCTTGATAAACATTAGCTGTTCGGAACAAAGCCTCTCATCCATCTTCCGAACGCATCGGGTTTTCTTGTCTGAATAAGTACGGTGCCCGGACCTCTAAATCTGCATACGAGCGCTTCGCCCGACATCAAAGATGACATCCAGCCATTTGAAGCTCTTTCAATAGAGTACTGCATATAATCAGGCCATGCAACGAGATGACCGTTGTCGATTATAATTTCTTCACCCTCTTTAAGTGTTATAGGATGAATTGCGCCAAAGCTTGAGAGGAATACCGTACCTTTGCCATGAATGTTGAGTACAAAAAGACCTTCCCTTGAGAATAATCCCTGCATGAGGTTCTGCATAGCAGTATCAACTTCAATGCCCTGAGTTGCTGCAAGGAAACCGTCCTTCTGAACTCTGAGATTATACGAACCATCAAGTTCAACATCAATTATTCCGCCAAGTGCGCTATGTCCCAACAAAACTTCACCTGAACCTCTTGACGCAGTTATTGTCTGGAAAAAGAATTTTTCGCCAGCAAGCAATTTTCTTGCCAAACCGCCAAGAATGTTTCTGTCAGCATTGCCCCTTATGTCGAGATTGCCTGACATAGTAATCATTGCATCTGATTCTGCCTTTACGCTTTCGCCCTGCTCAAGGTTGCACTTGATAACCGGAAACGCATTACCGTATAAAATCTCGTATTTCATAGTTATTCTCCTTTTATTTAATTAAACATTTACTCCATAGTTGAGGCACAATGCTCTCAATCCGCCTGAGAAACCGCTTCCGATAGCATTGAACTTCCACTCGCCGTTGTAACGATAAAGCTCGCCAACAACAACTGCTGTTTCAATTGAAAACTCTTCGCCGAGGTCGAAACGGAGAACTTCGTTGCCTGTTGCTGCATCAAGAATATGGATGTAAGCATTTGAAACCTGACCGAAGTTCTGTCTGCGAACATCTGCATCATAGATAGTAACTGTGAAGTCAATCTTATCTACATTCTGCGGAACCTTGCTCAAATCTACTTTTATAACTTCATCATCGCCATCGCCTGCACCTGTGAGGTTGTCGCCTGTGTGTTCAACAGAACCCGACTTGTGCTTGAGATTGCCATAGAATACGAAGTCTTCATCACTCTGAACTTTACCGTTTGCACCGAGCAAAAATGCTGCTGCATCAAGGTCAAAATCAGCGCCGCCGTCATATTTGTTAGTATCCCAGCCAAGACCTATAATAACCTTTTCAAGACCGGGATTTCCTTTTGTAAGGTCAACTTTCTGACCCTTTGTCAAACTAATTGCCATTTTTGTTTCCTCCTATAATTTTATTCTTTATCACAAGCGTTCCCCTTAAATTCAGGGAAACGCTTTTTATCATCTTGTACCTTAATATTACTTTTTAACTGCCTTTGTAATAGCTTTCCTTATCATATCTATCGGTATTATGAGGAACGCAATGATTACGCATACGAGCCAATCATGTGCTGTAAGCGGTTCAACGCCGAGAACCTCGCCACCGAATGTTACGAATATAAACTGCAAAATGAGTATTGCGCCCATTACGAGCAAGAAGTTAGTATTTCTTCCAATATGCTCAAACGGATTTACGTGTTCTGTCCTTGCATTGAAGCCATTGAATGTTATTGCCATCATAAATGTTGCAAACAATGCACTTTTCAAATAAACCATATCTCCGGGCTTTGCAAACATTTCCATTAAAGGTTTAAGGAACAATATTGCAAGACAAGCTGCTGTGATATAAAGACCGCTTATAACAACCTCTGTGAACATCTTCTTTGTAACGATGCTCTCTGAACGAGGAACAGGCTTATCCTTCATAAATTCTTTAAGCGCAGGTTCGCTGCCGAATGCAATAGCTGCAAGCGTATCCATTGCAAGGTTGATGAGCAAAAGCTGAACTACTGTCAAAACCTCATTCTGTCCAAGCAACGGTCCAATAAAGCAAGTGAGAACTGCTGCAACGTTTACTGTAAGCTGGAATATCAAGAACTTTCTTATGCTCTTGAACATCGTTCTACCATAAAGTATAGCCTTTTCAATCGAGAGGAAGTTATCGTCAAGTATTGTTATGTCGCCAGCTTCCTTCGCAACTTCTGTACCGCTGCCCATAGCGAAACCAACGTCTGCTTTTTTAAGTGCCGGTGAGTCGTTTACGCCGTCGCCCGTCATACCAACAACGAGTTCAAGTTCCTGAGCGAGCCTTACAAGTCTGCTCTTATCTGTCGGCAATGCTCTTGAAACGACACGAAGGTGCGGTATAATTTCCTTAACTTCATCATCTGAAAGCTCTGCAAGCTCTGCGCTTGTAAGCGCAACATCGTCTTTGCTTGTGAGCAAGCCAGCTTCTTTTGCAATAGCAACTGCTGTTTCTTTTCTGTCACCTGTTACCATTACAACCTGAATGCCAGCGTTCTGAACTTCCTTAATAGCATCAACTGCTTCTTTACGAACGTTGTCACGAATGCTAAGTACGCATACGAGTGTAAGTTCGCCTACATCTGAATCGCCGTCTGCCTTTGCAACAGCGAGCAATCTCATCGACCTGCCTGCCTGTGCATCCATATAGCTTGTTAGATAATTCTTTTCAATAAGCTTCTTTACTTCGCCCTTTTCATCAACATATGTTGTACATCTTTCGATGATTTTTTCAGGTGCGCCCTTTATATATGTAACCGACTTACCGTTCTTTGTAAGTGTTACTGATGAATATTTCTTGCTTGAATCAAATGCGTTGAAATTCCTTACATCTTCTTTTGTAATATTGTTTACTGCATCTGATGCAACGAGGAATGACATAAGCGCTCTATCCGTGCTGTTACCGCCGATGATAGTTCCGTTTGAAGCAACTGCGCTGTTGTTAATGCCGATACCTGTGATTATATCCATTGTAAGTGATGCATCAACCTCGTTAAGCTTTGAGAAAGTCTTTACATTGCCTGTTGCAAGTTCAACAACTGAAAGCTTACCCTCTGTAATAGTACCTGTCTTATCGCTGAACAAAATGCTGAGTGAACCTGCTGTTTCAAGACCGTTAATCTTTCTAACAAGTACGTTGTCCTTTGCCATTCTAAGGCTCTGGAACGAAAGCAATATTGAAGTGAGCATCGGAAGTCCTTCAGGAACTGCGCAAACGATAATCGTAACTGCTACCGTTATAGCATCAAGAAGGAATGTTATCCATCTATAAATATCAGTTGGAATATCAGTACCTGTTATAAACGTCTTTGCAAGTATGCCAACTACAATTGCTATAGCACCGATATAACCGAATGTTGAAATCTGCTTTGCGAGCTTTGCAAGCTTAACCTGCAAAGGAGTTTCTCTTGTATCTTCCTGAACTTCGAGTGCGAGTTTGCCAAAGAGAGTGTTGTCGCCTACAACCTTAACTTTCATATAAGCATCGCCGCCGCATACAACTGTGCCACGATAAGCATAGAATTTATTGAGCAAATCGTTTGTATCGTATTCATCGCCCTGTGAAATAGCAGTCTTTGTAGCTTCTTCCGTTTCGCCATTAAGAGTTGCCTGGTCAACCTTAACTTCGCCTTCAACAATTTCACCGTCTGCCGAAATCTTATCGCCAGCTTGGAGATAAACTATGTCGCCTACAACAACTTCGCTAACATGAATTTCGCAAAGTTTTCCGTCACGAATAACCTTTGCAGTTTCTTTAGCTTCTTCCTCTGCTTTGAGTGCGCTCGCCTTGCCCTCCTGCTTGTTTTCGCTAACAGATGAAACACCGTTTGCAATCATAATAGCGATAAGTATACCGACCGGCTCGTACCAATCAGCTTTTCCAAGGAAGAACAATACTACCTGTACAACAAGTGCTACAAGCAAAATCATAATCATAGGATCTTTAAATCCCTCTAAAATCTTTTTCCACAATGGGTCAGGTGGAAGCTGAGTAAGGTTATTAGAACCATACTGTTTGCGACTTTCTTCTACCTCTTTTGAGGTGAGACCGTTGAATTTCATAGTTTTTCCCTCATTTACCTTTCATAAATATTAAAACTTTCGATATGACATTTTATCCTCGGTGCGTTTTAAAAAGCATATCTGTATTTTTATTTATTATAATACTTATTGCCATAAGTATCAATACTTTTGACAAATTTTTGTATTACTCATCACTGGTTTAGCGTTCTCATTACGTGTTCATAACATTCTTTAAGCAATGACTTATCATCATTTTCGGTACAAGGAATAACCTCATGTATTCCTGAAGCCTTGGAACAAAGAACAGGAGTAAATTCAAACTCACCTATCGTTATCGTCCCGTCAAGTTGCTCAGTTATGCTTATGCTTGCAAACAAACCATAATTTCTCGGACTTGGCGACATATTCGATATAAAGTTGCCCATAGAATATATAACAGGAACCGTTATTTCCTTTCCATCTCTATTTGCAGATATATATTCGCAATCCTGAACTACGTGGGGGTGTGAACCTATTATTATATCCGCTCCGTATGAAATGTATTTTAACGCTTGTTCTTTCTGCGTTGAATTGTGCTTTTGTTCGTATTCAACTCCCCAATGCGGAAACAATACTATGACCTGTGCGCCAGCTTGCCTGCAATCTGAAATAAGCTTCTTTACAGTATCATCGTCCATTCTTTTTACTGCATATTTTTTCTGCTCTCCATCAAGCTCGTATTCTCTCCTGTTCACGCTCGTTGTAACAGCAACAATGCCGACCTTTATTCCGTTTACATCGCATATGAGCGGAGTGTTTTTCTCATCAACGCTCCTTGAAGTCCCTGTATGATAAATATTCGCCTCGTCAAGCACATCAAGTGTTCTAAAAACTCCGTCAGCGCCTCTATCAAGACAATGGTTATTCGCAGTCATCAGAACATCGAAACCAAGAAATGCAAGATTCTTTGCAAGCTCATCGGGCGCAGAGAACGTCTGAAACGGTCTTTTTCCTGTGTTCGGGTCAACTTCTTCAGGTCGTGGCTGCGTGTATGGCTTGTCAGGTCCTGCAAACGTGAGTTCAAGATTTCCGCACATCAAATCAACACCCTTGAAATGCGATTCCATTGGAATAAAACTATCCTTAAAATCATAACCGTCTTTCGTTTTCGCATTGCTTATCTGGCTCGTCATCATCATAATATCGCCTACTGCGCCAATCGTTATTGTGTTTGGTGTCGGTTCAGGTGTCGGCGTAGGAGTAGGTTCGGGAGTAGGTGTTGGTGTGGGTGTTGGAGTAGGTGTCGGAGTAGGTTCAATAATATCAATCGTCTGTATAGGTTCAGCAGAGGGAGTAGTCGTTACAACAACCTCATTATGCTCGTATTTGCAACCGGTTATCAAAAATAGAATAACAATCGGAATAATCAATATTTTTCTCATATAAACCTCATCAATTCATAATAAATGAAAGCTTTTCTATATCCTCAACATCAATAAACATCACATCTTTTTTATCGTTTGAAAGCTCCTCGTTTAAACGCTTTGACGCTCCATTTATTATATAATCGCAATTTTTAGGTACCGCAAGCGTAATATAAAAATCAGCGTTTTGGTATCCGTCTGTCAAAAATATTGCCCTGTCAACACGATGAACGTTATCGGGTGTTGCTTCGGGTGTTGCTTCGGGCGCAGAACTTTCCGTTTCACTTATATCTTCGCTCTCTTGCGGAATTTGCGCAAACGAGCGTGAATACTCTATAAGCAAACTAACGCTCTCTCCGCTGTTTATTTCCTTGACGAGCGGAACTGTAAGCTTTTCGCTAAGCTCATAATATGTCCTGATTCCGTTTACAGAAACTCCGTTAATCGTCATAAACTCCGGAACATCAAATTCGAGCGAATATATCGTTTCATCGCTTGAATTTACATATGTTACACGCTCCATGCAATTTATAAAATCATATGAGTAATCAAGATATACGGAATATTCGTTTTTATTGACGATATTGTTTTTTTCATCGGTTGTTTGAGAAATTGTTTCAGTCGGAATTATTTCCGTCTCAATAGGCTGTTCAACTTCTTCTAAATCCTGATTATTTCCTAAAATATTTGTGAATTTGATTAAGATAATAGCACCTATGATAAGCAGCAATGCTATCGCAATAATTAAATATAATAACTTGTTCTTCTTTTTCCTTTTCATATGAACTCCTTGCCTGTCATTAAAAAATATTATAGCATACATTCAAAATATATGGTATACTAAGTTAGCAGATTTTTTTGTAAAACTTAATCGGGAGGGAATTATGATATTTGTAAGGGATAACGATGTAGCAGGTTCAACGCCTGTCGATAATATTTTTATAATTAAACATATGTTCTCTGCGCCCGAAGAGTATGTTAAGATATATCTTTTTGCACTCATGCAGAGTTATAATACAGCGATTGATATGGATATGATGAGCAGCTTTTCACTCGATGAACAAACAGTCCTCGATGCATTCGCATATTGGCAGAAAATGGGGCTTGTGGAGATTATTTCAACAGAACCTATAAAGGTAGTGTTCAAATCACAAACGATGTTGCGTGAAAATAGCGTCATACCCGAAATTCTTATGGGCAAAAATGGAAAGATAGTAGAATATCTTGAAAAAAAGTTTCCTCTCGTTCAATTTTCTCGTTCTCAAATAGAAAAAGTCACCGATTGGAAAGATGTTTTCGGGCTTGATGAGGACTGCATATTTTTGCTTATAGATTACTGCATAAAGTTAAAGGGCAAAAAAGTAACGATAAATTATATGGACGTTGTTGCAAAATCGTGGGCAGATAACGGAGTTTTAACACGTGAAAGCGCAGAAGATTATCTTAAAAATTATGAAGAGAGGATAAGCGGCGCAACACAGATATTGAAGCGTTTCAGGGTTTCAAGGCAGCCTACCGAAGATGAGCTTGCACTCTATGATAAGTGGACAAAACAATGGGGCTTTGATAACGAGGCTATTTTAATGGCTTGCTCTGAAACAACAGGCGCATATAAACCATCGTTTGCATACTTGAACTCTATTCTTGAAACGTGCCGTTCAAACGGCGCATCAAGCTCTGAGGCGGTTCACGAATACCTCAAAAATCAGGATAGATTGTACGAGCTTGCAAGATTGATATTCGAGCGTGCTAATATAAAGCGTACACCTACAAAAACCGAGCGTGAGCAAATAAATATGTGGGTCAATTCATGGCATATGGACAGCGAAGTTTTATTGTACGCAGGCGAATGCGCAAATGGGCTTTCATCACCGTTTGCTCAGATAAAAAAATTTGTTGAATATTGGCATAATATGGGTATTAGAACTTATTCGCTTGCAAAGAACGCAAAGCCCGAATTTAATATGACAAGCACGAAAAATAACGGTTCGCAAACCGGCAGAACTTCAAAGAAAAAGTATACCGATGATGAACTGAGGGCATTCGGTATCGACGTTTAATAAGGGGTAGTTATGAGCATTGAAACAGAATTGAAAATTCTAAAAGAATATTCAAAAATAAGGCGAAAAAACGAGTTTGAGCTTGAAAAGCGTAAGGATGAGGTTTATAAAGCTGTTCCCGAAATTCAGGCACTTGAAAATCAGAAAAAACAGGAGGCGTTTTCGCTCGGTATTAAGCTTTCAAAATGTAAAGACGATTTGCAGCGTGAACAGGAGCGTTCTTTGACAAGGCAGAAAATTTCAGCTATTACAAAGCAAATCTATTCTTTGCTCGAAAAAGCGGGATTTCCTCGTGATTATATGGATATGAAATATAATTGCAGCTCGTGCAAGGATACAGGCTTCCTCGATATTGCGCATAGCAAAAAATGTTCGTGCTTTGTAAATAAACTTTTAGAATACGAATACGATTCATCAAAAATTATTCCCGAAGAATGTTTCGAAAATTTCAGGTTTGATGTTTATCGAAATGCAGAACAAAGAAAAGCTATGATTGATGTAAAATCATACTGCGAAGAGTACGCAAACAATTTCCCGAATACAAAAATAAACGATATTTTGTTGAGGGGCGATCCCGGACTTGGCAAAACGTTCCTTGAAAACTGTATCGCAAAGCGTGCTATCGAACGTGGATTTTCTGTGCAAAAATATACTGCTTATAATATAATTGAAATTATTATGAAAAATATAAGGTCAGGTTTCGCTGTTCCGTCATTTACAGAAAGCGATTTGCTCATAATTGACGATTTAGGCTCCGAACCGCTTATAAATAATATTACAGTTGAATATATGTTCTCAATACTCAACGAACGTAGAACGGCAAAAAAACATACCGTTATCGCTACAAACTTGTCGTTTGATAATATTCAGGAAAGATACGATTTGCGTTTCTTCTCAAGATTGACATCATTAAACGAATGTAAGGTTATTACTTTAAAAGGCGATGATTTAAGGCTTTCAAGATAAATTTTTAGTCCCCGAAATCAAATTCAGGGACTTTTTTATTAACCTATAACTATTGACTTTACATATTCGTCAATCTTGCTTTCAAGCTTCTGAATATTCTTAGTTTCAATCGCAAACTGAACAAGATAGAAATCGCTTTCACCCTTGAACGCATATGCGTAATATTTGAAGTGGTTGCCGTCTATCTCCTTTTCATATTCAAAGTGCGATGAACCATTTGCCCCGCTGTGAACCGTTGCATCAACCTGATAAAGGCCTATTATAAGCTCCGCATAATCTGCTGTTGTGCTGTCCTCTTTAAGTAAATCGTATGAAACAAGGTCTTTAACGCTTTCCTTGTTTATTAGCACTATCATATCCGATGCTTCGTAATATCCAAGATATGAAATATGTTCCTTTTCATAGAAATTTTCGTTGAGCGTAATTCTTATTCCGTCACGACCAAAATCCTTCGCCCTTGCACCCGAAACCATGTTGCAGCCTGTAAATAATGTTGCAATTACAAGAACAAGCGCAATTACTGTTAAACTCTGATTTTTTCTCATATTTTGCCCACATTTCATTTTATAGATTTTATTATACATATAAAAATACTCTTGTCAATACTAATAACAAAATTCAATAAAGTGAGATTCAAGGAGGTTAAATATGATATTCTTTTTTAGCTTTGACTTTTTAATAATACTGATTATAGCATTTATTGTACTTTGCATTGGCGGCACATTGGGTTGCGTCTTAATGACATGGCTCGTTTCGATATTGTAAGTAATAAAATAAATAATTTCAATTATATCTCACGGGTTCGCTTTCGGGCGAGCCAAATTTTTATTCAAAAAATTTTTTAAACAACTTGATATAAAATATCGTTCAAATCTTGACTTAATTATGAATTTTAGATACAATATATTTGAATATATATTTGGGTAGCATATTATTTTGACATTATTTTGCAAAAATATTATATGCTTCACAAATGCCTGTATAGATTATGATAAAAAAATCGGACTATATGGGGCAAAAAAATAAATTAAGGAGGTAGTTTTAAATGACTACAAAGAAATTTGCAGCACTCGTTCTCGCTGTAATTATGGTTCTTGCAGTTGTACCTTTCGCAGCATTGGCACAGGCAGAAATCACAACAAAGCTTGACCCGACAACATTCGGCGTTAAGAAAGAACAGTTGGCAGAAACAATGGGCACAAAGAGAAATACAAAAGTATTGCCCCTTGTAAACAACAATGCTGAAATTTATTCAGAAAACTTTGACGGTGATGATTTCACAGGCGCTGGCTGGAGTAAATTCTACACAGTTCAGGAAGCGACATGGGATTTCTATTTCCTCAGTCAGGATCCTACTGATATAGCTCTTGGTATCTTGAGTTCAACATCACAGCAGTATGAAACAATATTTATGCCTGTAGTTGACCTTACAGAAGCTAAGGATATGTATATCAGCTTTGCTTATGACCTTGTTGAAGTTGCAAACCCGAATCAGACAGTTTATCTCATCATGTGCGAAGGCGACCCGGCAGTAGCAGAACCTACAGTTATCGCTGAAATCCAGCCAAATACAAGGTATGATGACAGATTTGCACAGGTTGACGTTGCAATCCCTGAAGAATGGTGCAAGGCAGATGTAAACATCGGCTTCGTATATATGGGTCAGGGCGGTTCACGCGCATTCATCGACAACATCAAGATTGGTACATTGATGGAAGAACAGGAAATCGAAATCACATATCCTGTACACGCAATGGACATCATCGACATGGAATGGACAGTATTCGATGCTGAAAAAACAGAAGAAGTAAAGACACTTGCAGAAGCAGGCAGTCTCCTCACAGCAGCAGATTATGCTTACGGCACAATCTATGGTGTTGAATATCAGTCAAACGAAATTATAAAGATTGATCCCGAAACATATGAAGAAACACGTGTAGGCGTTGCATTCCCGAACACAGTTACAGATATGGCATTCAGCTACAAGACAAACAAGATGTACTTCTTGGTATCACGTACTGAAGGCGAATATATGTACACAGATCTTTACGAAATGGATATCGCAGATACAGACTGCACAGTTAATTATGTAGCTCCTATAATTCTCAACTATAATGGTGAAGAAATTGGTGCATACGGATACGGTATCGCTTGTGAACCTAACGGTCACATCGTAGTTCTTATGCCTAGCGGATACTTCCTCGTAGGCAGCCCTGAAACAGGCGTTTGCGAACTTATGTTTGGTGTAGTTGATGGCGATGGCAACCCCGTTCATCAGGCAGGCATACAGTCAATCACATACGACTGGAACAACGATCTTTACTACTGGGCATACTATGATATCGAAAGCGAAGTTGCTGAATTCTATCATCTCGTAATCGAAGTTCCCGAAGAAATCGAAGATGCTTCAAAGCTTGGAAAGGGCTTGAGATATATCGGCGTAACACATAATGCATGTGAATACACAGCAATCTTCACAGTAAATGAAAACGAACCCGAACCTCCTACACCCATCGAAAAGTTCACAGTTGAATTCTTTGATTGGAACGGCAGACTTCTTTCAAAGCAGAGAGTAGTAAAGGGTGAAGATGCAGTAGCACCTGAAGATCCTACAAGAACAGGTTATGTATTTGTAGGTTGGGATAAGGACTTCACAAATGTACAGGAAGACATCGAAGTAACAGCTGTTTATGAAAAGGAAGCTCCCAAGATGTTCAATGTAACATTCGTTGATGGTTTGACAGGCGACATCCTTGCAATGCAGCAGGTTGAAGAAGGCGAAAGCGCAACAGCTCCTGAAACTCCCATACACGAAGGCTATAAGTTCATCGGTTGGGATAAGGACTTCAGAAAGATAACTGAAGACATCGTAGTTACAGCTCTTTATGAAAAAGTAAAGGAACTCAAGGGCGACGTTGACCAGAACGGCGTAATTGAAGCAGCAGACGCTACAGAAATTCTCCGTGTTGTTGCACAGCTTGAAACACTCAAGGTTTCTGAAACAGTTGCAGATGCAAACAATGACGGTATCGTAGACAGCGGTGACGCTACAAAGATTCTCCGTGTTGTTGCACAGCTTGAAGAAATGTAATATAATTTCATAGCAAAACACAATAGGGCTTGCTCGAAAGGGCAAGCCCTTAAATTTTTTAAGCCCTTAAATTATTGAATTTTTTGTTGCATTTATGTTAAAAATGTGATAAAATTATTATGTATTTATTTACGAAAGGTGGTTTTGCATTTATTGCATAAAATCCCGATGGGTCGGAGATATTTTTGCATACAATTAAAAGAATTTTTTGAGTTACGTTATTAAAGGTAGAATTTTAAGGAGTATTTATCATGGAAAAGTTTTTTAAATTAAAGGAACACAACACAACTGTTCGTACAGAAATCATGGCAGGTTTAACAACGTTCTTTGCAATGGTTTACATTCTTATGGTAAACGCAGGAATGTTCGCTAATCCTTTCGGCGACGGCACAAACGTACTCGGCGTTTCATATGGCGCAATCTATATTGCAACAGCTATTTCAGCAGTTATCGGTACGCTTCTCATCGGTTTGCTTTCAAATCTTCCTCTTGCACAGGCAAGCGGCATGGGGCTTAACGCATTCTTCGTATATACAGTTTGCGTAGGCTTTGGTCTTTCATATGCAAATGCACTCGTTCTCGTTCTTATTGACGGTATCGTATTTATTCTTTTAACAGTAACAGGTCTTCGAAAGCAGATTTTTGAAGCAATCCCCGATGCAGTAAGAAAGACAATCCCGGCAGGTATCGGTCTTTTCATCGCATTCTTGGGACTCCAGAATGCAGGTATCGTAGCTAAGGATGCATCAACAGGCGTTACACTCGGATCATTCAACCTTCTTGCAGGTAGCTGGGCTGACATTATGCCACTTGTTGTAACAATCGTAGCATTCCTCGCAATCTGCATTATGGCAAAGAAGAAAGTAAAGGGCGCTGTTCTTTTCGGAATTCTCGGCGGTGCAGCACTTTATTACTTGCTCGGCCTCACAACAGGTATGTATGATACATTCACAATTACAATGGAAAGCCCCGTTGAAGCATTCAAGGCATTTGGCAGCGAAGCATTTGGTAAGGTATTCACAGAAGGCTTTGATTTCTCAGCATACACAGCAGCTCATGGCACAGCAAATCTTGTTCTCACAATCTGCACAACAGCTCTTGCATTCTGCATGGTAGATATGTTCGATACACTCGGAACACTCTATGGCGCTTGCTCAAGAGGCGGTATGCTCACACAGGACGGCAAAGTTCCGAATATGGACAAGGCTATGCTCGCAGATGCAGTTGCAACAACAACAGGCGCTATCTGCGGTACATCAACAGTTACAACATTCGTTGAATCAGCATCAGGCGTTGCAGAAGGCGGCAGAACAGGTCTTACATCAATCGTAACAGGTATCCTCTTCTTCATCGCAATGTTCTTGAGCCCGATAGCTCAGCTCGTTCCGGGTTGTGCAACAGCAGCAGCGCTCGTATACGTAGGCGTTCTTATGGTTGGTTGTGTTAAGGATATAGATTGGAACGCAATCGAAATTTCAGTTCCTGCATTCCTCACAATGGCAATGATGCCTTTCACATATAATATCTCATACGGTATTGCATTTGGTCTTTTGTCATACGTCGTAATCAACCTCTTCACAGGCAAAGCAAAGAGCATCAAGGTTGGAACATGGGTTATCACAATCCTGTTTGCTGCAATGCTTCTCTTGACTCACTAATTTCTGAATTTATTAAATGATTTTAATTGAATAATCTTCGACCCACGGATAAATCAAGGCACACTGTTATGAAAATAGTGTGCTTTTTTGTATTATTATTGACTATTACGGTATAAAATGTTATAATAAGCTAAAAATGAAGAAAGGAGGAATAGTATATGAGTATGCAACAGGCTCTCGCAAGCCTTGCAGCAGCTGGCGCAGTTGTAATTATTATCGGTATTGCACTTGTAGTATTTTTAATAGTTACAATGTGGAAGATTTTTGAAAAAGCTGGTGTAGCAGGATGGAAATCAATCATACCTATCTATAATTCAGTTTGTATGTTTAAGATTGTTGGTATGACACCTTGGTTTACACTTATAGTAATTATTCTTGGCGCACTCACACCTGATTTAGTTGGCTCAGTAGTTTCATCAATCGCACAAATAGCAACTCTTGTTATTTCAATCATCGAAATGGTAAAGCTTGCAAAGGTATTTGGCAAAGGCGGCGGATTCGCAGTAGGACTTATCTTTTTACCCGTAATATTCTTGCCTATACTCGCATTTGGCGACGCAGAATATGTTGGTGTTGAATAATTTATTATTCGCACATAACTCCTTGAATACAATCGTATTCAGGAGTTTTATTTTTTTGAAAATATATTTTACATGGGCATTTTGTTGTGATATATTATTCTTTGTGGAGGAAGAATATATGTACGATATAGAATTTGTAAAAAGAATACTCGATTCAAAGAAAGCCCTGACAATAGATATGTCAGAGGCGATAAGTCGTGGAAATCTCGACAGAATAATTTATGCAACAGAACACGCAGTAATGTTGCGCCATAAGGCAACGGAATTTATGTTGTGGGCAGATGATTACGATGAAGCAGTAAAAGCAATAGAATGCGCAAAGGCATCATCTGAAAAGTTCAAAATGTGCGTATGCCATGGCGAAGAATCAATAAAAGCCATAGAAAACAATACCGAGTTTGAACTCGGCAAGCGTTGCAGACAATATTGTAACTACTCAAAAGAACATACACCGTTAAAAGGCATATGCGATATAGTTCCGCTTGAAGAAAGCGATATTCCAATAGTTTTAAAAAACTACCATGACGGTTCCGATGAATATATAAGGCGCAATATGAAAGACGGAACGATATTCAAAGCTGTAATTGACGGAAAAACAGCAGGATTTATAGGTCTTCATAGTGACGGAAGCACAGGGATGTTGACCGTACTTCCCGAATATAGGCGAAGAGGAATTGCACTTGAGCTTGAAAGCTTCATGCAAAATTTCGAAATAGACAAAGGCTGGATACCGTATGGTCAGGTTTATTTTGATAACGAAGCTTCAATCCAGCTTCAAGCAAAAATCGGTATGACAATATCCGATGGCTATATTTCGTGGAACTTTGAAGAAGATGATATTTAATATTCTTTAAATACTTTCTTCATAGCGTCGTATATTATAGAATCGTTGGAAGTAAGCGCAATTTTAAGCTTGCTTCCCGTTCTCGATTTATAGCGAATGAACGAGTCTATTGCAATCTTAATCGACCTTTCGGGCGGAAATAGCTTATAACCTGTTGAAAGGCAAGGAAAAACAATGTTTTCTGCGGAGTTTTCATCAGCGCAAATGAGGCAGTTTTCATATAGCTTTGCGAGCTTTTTTTCAGCGGTTTGACGATAGGGCGAAAGCGGAGAGTACACAACCGGACCTACAACATGGATTATCTTGTTGCAAAAAAGATTATATGAATATGTGACTGCAATATCGCCAATACGCATTTTGCCACCTCGTTCATCTAATATGTGCTGGCATTCATATTTAAGCTGAAAACCTGCAAATGTATGTATCCAATTATCCGTGCAATCATGATACGGAACCGGACAGCCGATAAACGTTCTGCAAGCCTCGTTTACAAGGAAATCGCATTTGAACGCAGCAATGTTTTCAAACCCAATATAAATATCTTCAAACATCTCGCCTGCGCTCTCCAAATCTTCAAAAAATTTGAGCCCGTAGTCGATAAGCGTATTCTGGAGATAATCATTTTGCACGTCAAGGAACTCATCAGATGGCAAAATATACGGATTCCTTGCATTAAGAAGCGCAGTAAGCAGGAATTCCCTGCCACCGCCCACCTGAACAACAGATGGGTCTATTTCAGATAAACCTTCCTTGATGAGATAATCAATCATGTAAAATTCTTGTTCTTGCCTATTCATATTGTTCTCCGTCTTTATTTATGTGACTATTATAACATAATAAAGCAAATTAGTGAACAATAAATCGGAGATAAAATTATGATAACGTTTATTTTTGATAACAAATCAGCAATTCCTATGTATGAACAGCTATATCGGTTCATAAAAGGTGAAATTTCATCTGGTAGTATTAAAAGCGGTGAAAAACTTCCGTCAAAGCGGAAACTCGCAGAACATTTAAATATTAGCATCGTAACAGTAGAAGGCGCATATAACCAACTGTTGGCAGAAGGCTATATCCGCTCCGAACCAAGAAGTGGTTATTTCGTGTCGCCTGTTGAAATAAGGCATAATGATAACAAGAATATCGTTTCCACAAAATCAGCAGAAAATAGGGTGATTTCAAATTTTTATAAGTATAATTTTACAACTTCGAGCGCAAGCGCAGAAAGCTTTCCATTTTCGTTGTGGGCAAAGCTTATGAGGGAAACGCTCTCAGAAAAGGAGCGTATGCTGTTGCTTTCAAGCCCTGCTCAGGGAGTGTATGAGCTTCGTAAAGAAATTTCTGAGTATCTTATGAATTATAGAGGTGTATCGGTTTCGCCCGATTCAATAGTTGTCGGCGCAGGCTCAGAATATCTTATGAGCATAATGATTCCGCTCATTGGAAGGGATAAAGTTTTCGGCTATGAAGATCCCGGTTATCCTCGAATACATAAAGTCCTTGAAAGAAACGATGTAAAATGCAAAAGCGTTGGGCTTGATGAACATGGCTTGATTTGCGAAGAGCTTGATGATATAGATGTAATTCATGTAACTCCGTCACACCATTTTCCGCTCGGCGTTGTAATGCCTGTTCAAAGGCGAATGAAGTTGCTTGCGTGGGCTAATAAGTCGGACTCACGCTATGTTATTGAAGATGATTACGATAGCGAATTTCGTTTTACCGGCAAACCTATTCCTGCACTTAAAAGCCTCGATGAACACGATAAAGTTATATATCTTAATACGTTCACGAGAAGCCTTGCACCGTCATTGAGAATAAGCTATATGGTTCTTCCCGATTCGCTGATAAATAAATACAGGAACGAAACGAATTATTTTTCCTGCCCCGTTCCGACATTTGAACAGTTCACACTCGCAAGCTTTATGCGCAAAGGCGGTTTTGAACGACATATAGGCAGAATGAAGAACATCTGTAAATCAAAGCGTGATGCGTTTGTAAACGAAATAACAAAAAGTTCAATAAATGCAACATTTAGCGGCGTAAATGACGGACTTCATATGCTTATGCAGGTAAATAATTCAATGACCGAAAAGGAGCTTGTAAAAGCTGCTGCAAGCGTTAATATACTAATGCGTGGATTATCCGAATACTATATAGAACCCCATGCCCATAAATGCCCCGAAAGCACAGTTGTTATAGGCTATGCAGGGCTTGAAGAACAGGAAATTCACGATGCAGTAAAGCTGCTCGAAAAAGCGTGGAAATAGAATTAGCATACAATGCAAAAACCCCGAACATAGCCGTTCGGGATTTTAATTTATTTCATATCTTTAATTTTTTCAACAACTTGTTCAAGGTGCATACCATGCGAAGCCTTTACAAGAACAGTATCGCCGTTTTGGAGAATATCGCTTATACTTGCGATAAGCTTTTCCTTTGTTTCAAAGTAAATAACGCTTGTTTTACCGCCCTTTGCACCATCTGCCATATGCGAAGAGAGCTTACCTACGCAAACAAGAACATCAATTCCCTTGTCCTTTGCATATTCGCCAACGGAGCGGTGGAACTCGTTTTCATTGTCGCCAAGCTCCAGCATATCGCCAAGGATAGCAACAGTTCTCGTGTTCGTGCTCGCAAGAACATCAATTGATGCTTTCGTTGAAACAGGGTTTGCGTTGTAGCAATCGCTTATTACAGTAACAAAATCAGTCCTTATAACATTCGTTCTGTCACCCTCGGTCCTGAAAGATTCAATGCCCTTTACAATATCGTCATCAGAAACGGAAAGAATTTTGCCAACAGCGTATGCGCATAACGCATTAAGCACCATATGCCTGCCCGGAACGAGCGTTCTTGCATGAACCTTGCCCGATTTTGAAACAATATCAAACTCACAGCCGGCAATTCCTAAATCACATACATTTTCTGCACGAACATCATTATAGCTGTTAAAGCCAAACCTTACCCTGTTAAGCCCGTCATATTCGTAATTTTCAAGCTTGTCGTCATCTCCGTTTATAACCATGTATCCGCCCTTTTTAACAAATGGCATACATTCAGTCTTTGCTTTGAGGACACCGTTGCGGTCTTTGAGGTTTTCAAGATGCGCAATACCTATGTTTGTAAGGACAACAATGTTGGGCTTAACCATTTTCGCAAGCCTCGTCATCTCGCCGAAATCGCTTATTCCCATTTCAATAACTGCCGCCTCGTGCTTGTCGTTAAGCCTCAAAAGCGTAAACGGAACGCCTATCTCGTTGTTGTGGTTGCCCTCGGTTATAAGAGTGTTAAAATGCTGATTAAGGACAGAACCTATCATTCCCTTTGTAGAAGTCTTTCCAACACTTCCAGAAACAGATACTACAGGAATAGTAAATTTTTCCCTGTAATATTCTGCTATTTTCTTTATAGCTTCAAGCGTGGACTCAACAACGATGTATGGTTTATCTGTATCAATATCGTGTTCAACAAGGCAGCATACTGCACCCTTTTCATAACAGGATTGTACAAAATTATGTCCGTCTGCCCTTTCGCCCTTTATTGCAACGAATAGCGTTCCATGACCAACTTTTCTACTGTCCTGCTCAAAGCTCATCACAACATCATCAAGCCTTAATTCATCGCCTGAATACCTGCCATCACACGCATTTAATACTTCACGCAAAGTAATCATCTTTTTATCTCCAATGACTTTTTAACGATAAATTCACAAACATCTTCGTGACTCATACCAATAACTGCCGCTTCCTGCGGAACAAGGCTCATGCCTGTCATTCCGGGCAAAGTGTTGGCTTCAAGGCAGTAAAGCTCATCTGATTCGGTTACAATAAAATCAACTCTGCCATAAACTTCAAGCCCCAATGTCCTATATGCAAGCATTGCAAGGTTCTGCGCCTTTTTCGTTGCATAGCTTGAAATCCTTGCCGGACAAATCTCGTCTGTATTACCCTGCTGATACTTGTTCTTGTAATCGTAAAAACCGGTCTTAGGAACAATTTCAATAACAGGAAGTGCCTTTCCATCAAGCAAACCTACTGATATTTCCTTGCCCTTTATGTATTTTTCAACAAGAACCGTATCTTCATATTCAAATGCAACGTTCAAAGCATTTTCAAAATCCTTTTCTTCATTAACAATAGAAACACCAACGCTCGAACCACCCGAACATGGCTTTACAACGCAGGGATAACCTACTGTATTCGTGCGTGATTCGCCTTTTTTAATCCTGATACCTTTCGGCATGGGAACGCCTGCTTGCACAAGAAGCCTCTTTGCAATATCCTTGTTCATAGCGAGCGCACTTGCAAGATAACCGCTGCCTGTGTACTTGATTCCAAGCACGTCAAATGCTGCCTGAACCTTGCCGTTTTCGCCATCAGCGCCATGAAGTCCTAAAAATACTATGTCGGCAAGCGAACAAAGCTCAATTACGTTTTCACCAAACAGCCTTCCGCCAGCCTGTTCACGAAGCTTCGTGAGCGCCTTGTAATCGGGAGCTATCTCCTTTATTCCAACAAGCATATCATCAATGTTTTCATTCTCGTATGCTTCATCAAAGCTTGTATATTTTTTCTTAACACCAAAGAAAATATCGGCTATCATAGCCTTGTGTCCACGCTTTTTAAGCGATTCACAAACAAGCTTTGCTGTTACTATTGAAACATCTCGTTCAGTGCTTAAACCACCTGCAAGAACTACTATATTCATAATAAATTACCTCCGTTATTGTACCATTGCGTTAAGCGCAATCCTCAATGCGTCTTCTTCCTCCTGAGTAAAGGTTAAACCCTTGCCCATCTTCTCATGATCTTCCGACCATTCACGAATGTCAAGCTTCGGCTGTCTGCCGTTCCAGCTTACCATATTGACCTCTTTTGTCCAACCACTTGCCGATGTCGATAATACGCATATGTGCTTTGTTATTTCAAATTTAAAATCATTTGCCATTTTTACTTTTCTCCTTCATATTTCATTATTACGCAGCCCGATTCTATATCGTCTGTTTCTATATCGCTTTCTGCCTTAATTATTTCATATCCCTCTAATGCGCTTGTAAATTCCGATACATCGCCAAGCGAAAATGTCAGCGCACTCGTTTTATAATGCATAGGAATTACAACGCAGGGCTTTACCCTATCTATTATATCACAAGCTTCCTTTGCGTCAATCGTGTAAACTCCGCCTACCGGGATAAGCATTATATCAACTTTGCCAAGTTCTTTTATAAATTCTTCGCTTAACGACTCGCCATAATCGCCCATGTGCACAAGTCGCTTTCCGTCAATATCGATTATAAAAACTATGTTCTCGCCTCGCTTAGAACCACTTTCTTTGTCGTGATACGTCTTTATGCCCTTTATCTTTATGTCGCCTAAATCGTATTCTCCAATTTTGTCGATTAACTTGTAATTTCCCGTCGCTGAACTTACATTGTTGTGGTCGTGATGCGAATGCGAAATTAAAAGAACGTCACAATCAATATCGTGTATGTCATATCCTGTGCCTCTGTCGCAAGGGTCTAAAAAAATACGCTTTCCGTCTTTTGAACTTATTAAAAAGCACGAATGCCCTAACCATTTTATATTCATATCTACCTCTTAAATTTATAATAGCCTTGATGTTACCGAGTAAAAAAGTCCAGATTGATTATTTTTAGCTGATATGCCGACTATATCTGAATATGCCTCTTTTCGCATTTTCTCGTTGCCCTCACCCATGTTAAGCGCAAGTAGTTCAAGTATTATCCTGCCCATTTCGCTCGATATGCGTCCCAAAGGCTTCCTTGAATACATAATGCTCCTTGCAAGGGAATAATCACGCTCATCTGCTATAATGTCGGGCATTTTTTTACATTCATATTCCGATACAATTTTCTTTGCAAGCGCAGAATAAAATTCTTCAGAAAAATAAATGTTTATAAACCCGTTTGCGTTCTCCGCACGAGAAATAAGCTTCACTCCATAAAGCCGTTTCTGATAAAGAGATGAAATTATATCATCAATCTCAGGTTCAGAACATCTGTGCTTTATCGGGAAATTGCTCGACGCATCAGCAAATCGTGTCGCAAAAATCACACCGCTAAGACCAAGAGCATCTCTTATATCGTTGAGTTCGTTAAAAATATAAATCAGCCTTTCCTTAATTACTATTAAAATATTATAACAAATATGAACAACAATTTAAACAGTTTATGGAAAATATTATAAAAAAGCCGTTCACGAAATGCGAACGGCTTTTTTATATCCAACCTAATGGATTTTTTGAATGAATACCAAATAATTATTTATAGGGAGAAACTCTAATTATAATTTATTTTTCTCAGTTATTGAACATAGGTGTTGACAAATATCTGTCACCGCTATCGGGAAGAAGTACAACGATGTTCTTGCCCTTGTTTTCGGGTCTCTTTGCAAGCTGTACTGCTGCAAATGCTGCTGCGCCTGATGATATGCCTACGAGTATGCCCTCTGTCTTTGCAATTGTTCTGCCTGCTTCAAATGCGTCTTCGTTCTCAACTGTGATTATTTCATCATAAACCTTTGTATTGAGCGTTTCAGGAACAAATCCTGCGCCGATACCCTGTATCTTATGCGGACCTGCTGTGCCCTTTGAAAGTACGGGTGAGCCTGCCGGTTCTACTGCTACAACCTTAATATCGGGGTTCTTGCTCTTTAAATATTCGCCTACGCCTGTTATTGTACCGCCTGTGCCGATACCTGCAACGAATATATCAACCTTACCGTCCATATCTTCATAGATTTCAGGACCTGTTGTCTTTCTGTGCATTTCGGGGTTTGCCATATTTGTGAACTGGCTCGGAATAAATCCGCCCTCTGTTTCCTTTGCAAGCTCTTCTGCCTTTGCAATAGCGCCCTTCATGCCCTGTGCGCCGTCTGTCAAAACGATTTCTGCACCGTATGCTTTGAGCATATTTCTGCGTTCAACGCTCATCGTTTCGGGCATTGTAAGTATCATTCTATAACCCTTTGCTGCCGCTACTGATGCAAGACCAATACCTGTATTACCGCTTGTCGGTTCAATTATAACTGAACCCTTTTTCAAAAGTCCCTTTGCCTCTGCATCTTCAATCATTGCCTTTGCGATTCTGTCCTTAACGCTGCCTGCCGGGTTGAAATACTCAAGCTTTGCATATATCCCGTCAACGCCGTTTGCGCCTGCATAATTGTTGAGCTTCATTATAGGTGTTGAACCTATCATTTCTGTTACTGTGTTAAAAATCTTCATTGTTTTATCTCCTTAATATTTAAATATTATATTACCTATCGGTTTAGTAGGTTTATTATAACATCACAGTTATTCTTTGTCAATAGTATTTTTAAAAAAAAATTGAGGAACGGAAAAAATCGTTCCTCTGCAAAAAATATTTAGTTTACCCTGACAGCAATTTCTACATAATCAGTAATTTCCTCTTGCCTGCTTTTATCCTGCAAATAGAGCGTAACAGTGCCTACAAGATATAATTCATCGCTGTTTTTGCCGATTACAAGTGTCTTTACATCGGGGAGCTCATATCTGTTCAAATGGTATTTGTCAGAATCGGCAAACAATTCATTTACCTTTTTATCTATTGCTTCATTTACTTTTTCGTTATCAATTTTGAGGTTATTATATTTATCATATCTGCCGGTCATATTTTTGCCCCATGATGTAATATAACCTTCGCCATTGAAATTTACAATTACATCATCAGTTGTCGCAATACCGCTATTTATCGGTTTAAAAAATTTTAATGCATATGTTAAAACTTCACCACCATCGTTCATTGCCTGCTCGTTGCTTGCAAAATAATCAAATATTTTATACCTAATGTTGGTACGACCATTACTATCATAGCTCACATAAGTTACAAGGGTCGAAATTTCATATATGGTATGACCACCTGTTTTTACAAAGTTTGAAGAAATATCAAGTGCAGCCTTTTTTAACGATTCTTCATTAAGCTCATACTGTTCATCTACAATTTTATCTAATTTAGTTGACCATATTTCGACAACCTCTTCTGAATTGATTATCGTTTTGAATTCTACATTGTTTTCGTAATCACGATATTCATCAACTGCATAATCGGCACCCATGTTATAAGTAGATGTAATATACTCACCCTCATATGTTTTGCCCATAAACTCGATTTTCATCGTATCAACTGCATCTTCATTTTTGAATGATGAATATGAATATATAGGGCTTTCATCAAAATTACCTGCTTCTCCATCTGTATATTCAAATATCATATCCGTTCCGCCTGTTACATAAGCCTTATATTCAACCTGCCCACACCCGGTAAATAGTGAAACGATAAGCAGACACGCAATAATCATACAACAAATTTTTTTCATATAAAGTTCCTCCTCAATGTAATTTGTAGTTTTCATATCCACTCAATATCACCGAATCCGCCATATTATCGGGAGTAGTTGTAACTTGCGCTAATAGAATTTAATCAACTTTTATTATGTAGTCCGTGCTTGTATGAATATCATAATCTTCTTTATCGATATTTTCAATAACAACATCAACAAAAATCCAAACAGCTATATCGTCATTGCTGCCACGCAAAACGATTTTTCTATTGATGTCGTAACTTTTCAGTCTGGACTCATTATCTGCATTATAATCTGCTTCTATCATTTGCTTAACAATTTCGTTTATAGCGTTGTTATCGAGTTTTAAATCATAATACCCTTCAAGTGCACCGAATGCACGCAAATCAATACTTTTCAGCCTTCCTTCATCGTCGAAAATCACAGACGCCATATCTCCTGCCATACAGCCGGATATTTCCCTTGTATAATCAATTCTATACCGAGTCACCGTATAGTATTCATCTGTCGTTTCATTTTTGAAATAATAATCAAACGATTCCGTGTTAGAAGAATTTTCGTAGTTATATTCAACTTCGGATTTTATGTTGTATTTATATCCTGTAATATCTACCATATCGCCAAGTATCTTTTTTGCATTATTCTTTAATGCACTTTCATTTATATCATACACTTCATCCGTCAACGTTTCATCTCCTATTGCGTATGCAAAAACAACGTCTTCAGTATCCGCCTTAATGCCGAATTCATATCTACCATCCTGTGTATCATACATATCTATAGCATATGGGGTAGTAAATAATTTTACCGTTTCATCATATATAATATCATAATCTTTGCCGAAAAAAGTAATTTTACGGTTTTCAACTGCATTCTCTGATTTTTCATTCCAATTATCAAATGCATCGGTCATATCATGATTATATATTTTATATGTATGCTTTTGTGAGCTCATACCGCAACCTGACGTTAATATAATTATTATCGTAAGCAGCATTATCAATAATTTCTTGACCATTTCAATTCTCCTATTTGTTAGTTATTATAACATATTTTCTAATATTAGTCAAGTTGCGTTTTTGCTATTTAGTAATAAAAAATTCCCCGAACAACTCGTATTCGGGGGAGAGATAATAATATTTAATTATAAATCAGGGTCTACATATTCATCTGGTTCAGTTGGAGGTTCGTCATCGGGTTCGTTCGTCACATCGGGTTCATCGTTGCCCGTAACAGATGCGATATTTTGTGGAACATAACCGAATATTTCCCACAATTTATCATCTAAATTTTTGTAGTCATTCCTTACGAAGATTTCAGCCTCATCAATGCTTGCAAAATTGAGGTCAGTACCGCCAACGACTATATAAGCTACAATATCACCGCAGATGAAAATCCTTGTTTCCTTGATTTTTACAGCATAGAAATTATATTCCGTAATGCTGTTTATGATATTTTCGTGATACTTATTGAACGCATCTGCGACCGTATCCTGATAGCCGTTTTCTACCCTCAAAATAACGACCATATCATAATTTGCGGATTTATCGGAGCTTTCCTTTGCAACAAACTCCTTTACCTTTGACATATCGAGCGAGAACCTCTTTGCCAACTCAGCATTATCAATATTTTTATTGCACGCATACCTTGCGCCTATCGCTGCATTGATTGACGCTTCAATATCTATAACGGACATATCGGTACCATCTTCCTCCTTATATTTTGTATCGGGGTTTGAAGTATTATTATTATCGCTCTTTTGCGTATCCGTCTGCTGATTTTGGGGATTATTCGTTTGCGCAGGTTCTTTTGAGCCGCAAGCAACGCACATACCGACGAGCATAAGTGAAATTGCCGTTACAAAAAACTTTTTCATACGCCTTATTCCTTTCAATTATTTCTATCTATAAATCAAGGATATACTAAAAACAAGTTTTTTTCAAGTACAAATTAAGAAAATCGATATTTATGCCTCAACAAATTCATATATTTCAACTCCAAACTCCACTCTCGACACTCCAAACTCCAAAAGAAAAAGGGCATCGGGAAAAACCCGACACCCATAGTGGAAGTTTATAATTTAATATTTAGATATTAAACAATACCCTGTGCCATCATAGCTGTAGCAACCTTCTTGAAGCCAGCGATGTTAGCGCCTGCAACGAGGTTATAGCCGAGGCCACATTCTTCTGCTGCTGCTACTGATGCATCGTAGATGTTCTTCATGATTGTATGGAGCTGCTTATCAACTTCTTCTGCTGACCATGCGAGACGTTCGCTGTTCTGGCTCATTTCAAGACCTGAAACTGCAACACCACCAGCGTTTACAGCCTTTGAAGGAGCAACTACAAGACCCTTATCCATGAGGAACTTGAGAGCTTCGTTTGTTGTAGGCATATTAGCAACTTCGATGTAGTACTTTGTACCGTTGTTGAGAATCTTCTGAGCTTCTTCCATGTTGATTTCGTTCTGGAATGCGCAAGGCATGCAGATATCAGCCTTCTGTTCCCAAGGCTTCTTGCCAGCAACGAACTTAACACCGAACTTATCAGCGTAATCCTTTACACGGTTACGGCCTGAAGCACGCATTTCGAGCATATAAGCAATCTTTTCTGCTGTTACAACGCCATCGGGATCGTAGATGTAACCATCAGGACCACCAAGTGTAACAACCTTACCACCGAGCTGTGCAACCTTTGTTGCAACGCCCCATGATACGTTACCGAAACCTGAGATAGCAACTGTCTTGCCCTTTACTTCTTCACCGAAGTGTTTCAATACTTCCTGGAGATAGTAAACAGCGCCGAAACCTGTAGCTTCAGGACGGATTCTGCTGCCGCCGAATGACGGATCCTTACCTGTGAGAACGCCGTTTTCATATGCGTTGCGGATTCTCTTATACTGTCCGAACAAGAAACCGATTTCACGTCCGCCAACACCGATGTCACCAGCGGGAACGTCAACGTTAGGACCAATATGACGATAGAGTTCTGTCATGAAGCTCTGGCAGAAACGCATGATTTCTGCATCGCTCTTGCCGTTGGGGTCAAAGTCTGAACCACCCTTACCACCGCCCATAGGCAATGTTGTAAGGCTGTTCTTGAATGTCTGTTCGAAGCCCAAGAACTTCATAACTGACAATGTTACGTGTGAAGCAAAACGGAGGCCTCCCTTGTAGGGTCCGATTGCGCTGTTGAACTGTACACGGAAACCACGGTTTACGTTTACCTTACCTGCATCGTCAACCCACGGTACACGGAATTCGATAACTCTTTCCGGTTCAACGAGTCTTTCGAGAAGGCTTGCCTTTTCATATTCAGGGTGCTTTTCGATAACGGGTTCGAGTGATGTCAAAACTTCTTCTACTGTCTGAATAAATTCAGCTTCGTGTGCATCACGCTTTTTAACGTTTTCAATTACGCGTTCAATGTAAGCGTTCATAAAATTTTTCCTCCATTAATTGTTGAAAATTTTTTAGTGGTGTAGCCTGTTCTTTAACGGCATTACCAACAAGCCGTCTTTTTAAACGGCTACAGCTATATAATAATCTTGATTTTGCAATATGTCAACATCAAAAAATAATATATAATTTTTTGGTAAATTGTTCTTGTGAAATTCTGCCTTGACTATTGTATCATTATGTTTTATAATGTAAATGAGGAAATATTGGAATTTATATAATAAGTAAGAAAGGTGAAAAAAATGGACTACATGACAAACATTCTTGAAGCGGTTGGCGGACTTGCGTTGTTCCTGTTCGGAATGAATTATATGGGCGAAGGGCTTGAACACGCAGCTGGTTCTAAGCTCAAGACGATACTTGAAAAATTGACAAAAAACAGAATCCTTGCAACGATAGTCGGCATAGTCATAACGGCGATAATTCAGAGTTCATCTGCAACTATAGTAATGGCTATGGGTTTTGTAAACGCAGGGCTTATGAATCTTGCGCAGACCGTCGGAATAGTAATGGGTGCAAATATTGGTACAACAGTAACAGGACAGTTGCTTGCGCTCAATGTTGGAAAATTAGCGCCAGTGTTTGCAATTATAGGCGTAGTGCTTATAATGTTTTTTGGCAAAAAGAAGAAGGTTAAATATTGGGGACAAGTTATAGTAGGGTTCGGAATACTGTTTATCGGTATGAGCGAGATGAGCAGCGGTATGAAATTCTTAGGCGAACTCGATTGGTTCAAGTCTGCAATAACGAGCTTTAAAAACCCGATAATCGGAATATTGTTTGGTTTTGCATTTTCTGCAATAACTCAGTCAAGCTCTGTAACTATTGGTATTTTGCAGGCATTAGCGCTTGGCGGTTTAATATCGCTTGACAGCTCGATTTACATAATATTCGGTCAGAACATCGGCGCTTGCGTTATAACGCTTATAGCATCAGCAAGCGGAAACAAGAACGCAAAGAGGACAGCAATGGTTCACTTGTTGTTCAATATTTTCGGAACGATAATATTTATGATATTCTTGTCGGTATTCAATCTGCCGTTTGTAGAATGGGTAGATTCTTTGACGCCCGACTCACCTGTAAATCAGATAGCGAATGCGCACACGATTTTCAAGGTTATAACTACTATAATATTGCTGCCGTTTGGCAATTTGCTTGCAAAACTTGCAACGATTATTATACCGGGCGAGGATGCGTCAGATGGGCCAAGGCTTATGCACATCAATAAGCTTGAATTTGGTTCAAAATCGCTTGGCGCATCATCTGTTGCGCTTGCGCAGGTCGAAGCTGAAATTGACAGAATGCATATGCTTGCAAATGAAAATCTACACAAGGCTATCGAAGCGTTTTTCTCGAAAAAGTCAGATGATTTAGATAATGTATATAAGAACGAGGAAACGATAGACTTTTTAAATCACGAGATAACGAAATATTTGATTCAGTTGAACTCAATGGAGCTTTCGCCGCAGGACGCAAAGTATGTCAGCTCCTTATTCCACATTATTTCGGATATAGAGCGAATAGGCGACCATGCAGAGAACATAGCGGATTATGCAAGGCAGAGAAACGAAGGCAGGGCGCATTTTACAGAAGATGCGAAAGCTGAATTAAGGGAAATATCCGATATGGTATATAAAATCATGGACCTTGCATATGACTATTTCAAGTCGCCTGAGGGAAAGTCGTTTGAACCTATAAATTCACTTGAACAGGCTATTGACGATAAGCGTGACGAGCTTGAAGCAAACCATATAAAGAGGCTCAACAGGAACGAATGCGAGCCTAATTCAGGTATGATATTTGTAGAAATAGTAACAGACCTTGAAAGAATTTCAGACCATGCGCTCAACATTGCGCAAAGAGCATAAACTAAGATAATAAAGCATCGGCAGGGTTATAACCCTGCCGAATTGATTTTATATAAGATATTATTTAAGGAAGTTAAGGCTTCTGATAATAGCCGGTTCTTTTGCTTTACCTGAACAAATCTGGAAGAAGCAGATAATCTTGATTACGAAAAGAACGATTTCCATAACTCCTGCTGCAAAAGGAACAATGAATGTCCATATGAGAAATATAGAACATATAGCAAGCAATGTATCAACAACCAAGAACTTGATAGCCTGACGAACGTGGAAAGCTGTATACGGTGAATCATGGCTTGCAAGGAGCGCAATGATAATTCCGATAAAGCCAAGAAGATAAACGCTCATAGCATAAACCTTGTTATCCGAAATATCTTTCTGATTAAATTCTGCTGTGTGATCGTATGGATCTATCGGCGCATATGGTGCATAACCGTTGTTGAATCCGCCATTATTAAAGTTAGGATTGTTAGGCTGTTGATTGAGGGGTGTACCGCAAACCGAGCAATGTGTTGCCTGGTCGGGCATATTTGCATTACAATTAGGACATGATTTCATAAAAAATTCCTCCATAGAATTATTAAATTTTTATTTATTATAACATCACTATGTCAAAAATTCAACAAAATAAAACAAATATTTATTAAAAGTTTTATGAATAAAAAAACCAATTATGCCAACAATAATAAAAAATGTATGGAGAAAACATAGTTATGTCAGAAAACAAATTAAAAATATTATTAGCGGTCAGCGAATCAGTACCGTTTATAAAAACAGGCGGGCTTGCGGATATGGTTCCTGCGCTTGCGAGGGAGCTTATAAAGCAGGGCATAGATGCGAGGATAATTATGCCCAAATACGACCTTATAGATGTGTATTACAGGCACAATATGAACCACGTCTGCGATTTTTATATATATCTTGGGCAAAAATGCGTTTATATGGGGATAGATTCTTTAACGCTTGATAATCTAACATATTATTTTGTAGATAATCAGGATTATTTTTATAGAGGTTATATTTACGGAGGCGATGAATTTGATGGGGAACGATTCTCATTCTTTTGCCGTTCGGTGCTTGCGTGCCTTGATTATCTTGGTTTTTATCCCGATATAATTCATACAAACGATTGGCATACAGGTTTAATACCTGTGCTATTGAAAACGCAGTACAATACAAAAATCAAAACTCTGTATACGATACATAATTTGAAATATCAGGGCGTTTTTGATTTCGGCAAAATAAATTCGCTTTTGAACGTCAACAATTATGAAACGCTTGAATATTATGGCAAAATGAATTTTATGAAAGCTGGTATAGTTTATTCAGATAAAATAAACACAGTAAGCCCCAACTATGCGCACGAAATTCTAAACGATTATTTTGGCGAAACGCTTGACGGTCTTTTAAGAATGCGTCAAAATGACCTCACGGGAATTTTAAACGGAATTGACTATTCAGTATATAACCCTGAAACGGACAAGCATATACATAAGAACTATTCATTTGATAACCACGATTTGCGTTTTGAATGCAAGGTTGCGCTTCAACAGGAGTTGGGGCTTCAAAAGCGAACCGACTGCCCTATGTTTGCAATAGTGTCGAGGTTTACGCCGCAAAAAGGTCTTGATTTGGTCGAATGCGTGCTTGACGATATAATGCGAAAAGATGTACAGCTTGTGGTTTTAGGTCAGGGCGAAAGGCATTTTGAAGAGTTATTTTTGAATAAGCAGCAGCAACATAACGGTCGCCTTGCGTTCAGGTTTGGAATGAATGAACCGCTTGCGCATAGAATTTATTCGGGCGCAGATTTTCTTATTATGCCCTCAGAATATGAGCCTTGTGGGCTTGCGCAGATGATAGCAATGCGTTATGGCTGTATACCGATAGTTCGTGAAACGGGCGGACTTGTAGATACAGTAAAGGCTTATAATAAATTTACAGGCGAGGGAAATGGTTTTTCGTTCCCCGATTATAATGCGCATGAGCTGTTGTATACGATAGAGCGTGCGGGCGGACTTTATAGAAATAAAGAGGTTATGAACGGGCTAATATTCCATGCCATGAGATATGATTCAAGCTTTGAAAGGTCGGCAAAAAGCTATATAGGGCTTTATAAATCACTTTTTTTAAAATTATGTTGCAAAAAATGGTTTTATAGTGTAGAATATCTATAAATTAAATTTGAAAGGAATAATTACAATGGACGAAATGAATAACATTTTTGAAGAAGAAAGAGATCTTGTTAGAATGCTTGATGAAGACGGTAACGAGGTTGTTCTTGAAGTTATAGAATACTTTGATCTTGACGATGAAGAATATGCAATTCTAATTGACGCAGAAGATGACGAATGCGATTGTGGCTGTGAACACGACCACGAACATGATGAAGATGAAGAACATCATCATGACCATACAGCATATATTATGAAAGTCGTTTCGAACGGTGAAACAGACGATGACGGCAACGAGCTTGTAGAGTTTGTACAGCCTGACGAAAGCAAGATGGAATCGCTCATCAATGCAGCACAGGAAGTTCTCTTCGGCGATGAAGAAGACGACGAATGCGACGATGAAGATTGTGATTGCCACCATCATCACGAATAATTAAATAATAATAGGGCTGTTGCCAATCTGAAACTTCGGATTCACAACAGCCTTTTTTGATTTTGCATATTAAATTTTGATAAATGGTATCATTTTTTTGCATTTAATATTAAAAATTCTATTTCCCCAAAAGGAACAGTAACTAATATTTTATAGCTATTATTTTCTTTTCCAGAATGTTGGAGTCATAATCATAAGCAATGGGAAAACTTCAAGCCTACCAAATAGCATATCAACGCTGAGAACCAGCTTAATAATCGGTGAGAAAATCGAGAAATTACCAGTAGGACCTACGAGCGCAAGGCCGGGACCTATATTGCTCATACAAGATATAACGCCGGTAACGTTCGTTGTAAAATCGAAACCATCGAGCGAAACGATAAGTATTGAAACGAGCAGAATGCACATATATAGCGCAAAATGCACAAGCGTACCATAAAGAGTTCCTTTTTCAACGACTTTTCCGTCAAGTTTAACAACGCTTGCGTATCGAGGATGGAGCATATGGAGAATCTCCTGCCTAAACGACTTAAATATCATAACTATTCTGCCGACTTTAAGGCCGCCTGCCGTTGAACCGGCGCAACCGCCTATGAACATAATCGCAACGAGCAGCGTCTTTGAAAACTCAGGCCACGTGTTGAAATCGACCGTAGCAAAACCTGTCGTTGAAATAATTGACGTTACTTGGAAATAAGCATCACGAATAGCAATAAGTGCATTTTCATAACGAGGCAAAATATTTATCGTAATCGCAGCGACGCTCGCAAACACTATAAGAATAAAAGCGTGCATCTCTTCGTTTTTGAATACGCTTTTAAAATGCCTGAGCATAAGATAATAATAAAGGTTAAAATTGAGTGCGAAAAGAAGCATAAACGTTGCAACAACGATATGGATATAACTGCTCTCATAATAACCAATGCTTGCATTTTTAGTAGCGAAACCGCCCGTACCGGCAGTACCGAACGAAACAATAAGCGCATCGAATAAGTCCATACCGCCTATCAATAGCATAACAGCTTCAATAAGCGTAAGCAGGATATAAAGAATGTACAAAATCTTTGCAGAATCCTTTATTTTAGGCACGAGCTTGCCCATAGTGGGACCGGGAACCTCCGCACGCATAACGTGCATTGAGCTTTCATCCGCAAGCGGAATTATCGCAAGCACGAACACGAGTACACCCATACCACCGATAAAATGCGTAAAGCTTCGCCAGAAAAGCAAGCTGTAACTCAACGCTTCAACATCTTTTAAAATCGTAGAACCGGTCGTAGTAAAACCCGAAACAGTTTCAAAAAACGCATCTATAAATGACGGAATCTGCCCTTCTATAACGAACGGAAGCGCACCAAATACAGACATTAGTACCCATACAACAGCAACCGTTACAAACCCCTCTCTTGCACGAATATCACTTCGTTTTTGCCTGATAATCAGCAAAGCCGGCACGCATAATGCCGCAATCATCACAATGGTCATAGCAAACCCCAGTATGCTCTCTCCATAAATCAGCGCAACTATGATTGGAAGAATCATAAGCGTTGCCTCTACAAGCAAGGTTTTTGAAACCATCGTTATTATAGCTTTATAATTCATAATATTTCCTTAAATCATTTTAAAATATCATCAAGCGCATTTATCTTGCTCTTTGATGTAATAACAATAACCCTATCCCGTGCGCAAATCATATCACTGCCGCCCGGAGTTATAACTTTGTCCTTTCTAATTATTCCAGCGATAACAAGATTGTCAATAAGCTGTAAATCCTTGAGCTTAATACCTATGCACTTTGAACTGATGTCAGCCATAAAACCGAGTGCCTCTGCCCTGCCGCCGGCAACCTTATAGAGTGTATCAACATTGCTGCCCCTCGTGTTTTCGAGCGCACGGGCATACTGCAAAACGCTGTCAGCAGTCGTTTTCTTTGTTGAAACAATCGCATCAATGCCCGAATTTTCAAACATCTCAGCAAAGCTTGTATTGTTGACCTTTGCAATTACTTTCTTGACACCGCACTTTTTAGCATACATAGAGAAGATTATGTTTTCCTCGTCCATGCCTGTAAGGGCAATAAAGCTGTCGGTTCTTTCAAGGTCTAACTCTTCCATAACGCTGCTCTCCGATGCATCACCATGGATTATAATAACGTTTCCGGGCAGTTTTTCTTTGAGTTCATCAACAATAGCCCTGTCCTTTTCGACAATCTTAATTGAAGATACGTTTTCACTTTCTGCAAGTTCCCTTGCAAGATAAAGACCTATCCTGCTTCCGCCGACAATAACAATTCGTTTAGGCTTAACTTTACTTATTCCGAACAAATTCCCGAACCTGAACAAATCGTTGTGCTGTGCAGAAACGCTTACAACATCGCCTGCTTTCAATACGAAGTCGCCCGACGGAATATAAATATTATTATCCCTTAAAACAGCGCAAATAAGAACTTTAACCTTGTGTTTAGCATAAAGTTCATGAAGAGCAACGCCATCAAGCGGAGAATCATTACCGAGCCTAAATTCGACAATTTCGAGCTTTCCGCTTGCAAAATGCTCAACGTTTATAGCGTTTGAGAATTTGAGCATTCTAAGAATTTCTCTTGCGGTTGAATGGTCAGGATTCAGCGTGAACAAAAGGCCGAACTTCTCATTAAAGAACCCTAAATGCCTTGAATACTCGGAGTCCCTTATCCTTGCCATAACGTTCTTTGCGCCGATAGACTTTGACATAATGCACGAAAGGACGTTGACTTCATCAGAGCTTGTCGCAGAAATATAAAGGTCTGCGAGATGAACATTTGCTTCTTTTAATACATCAAGATTAGTACAGCTTCCCTCAATGACCATCGCATCAAGATAATTTGTAACGGAATCGGTAAATCCCTTTTTGCTGTCAATAACAGTAACATCATGTTTTTCGTTAGCAAGCTGTTGTGCAAGATAGTAACCAACTTTGCCTGCGCCTGCAATTACAATATTCATAAAACACTTCCCCAGTTTATTTTTTAAATATATCCATAGCTTATTATAATACCACAATTTAAAAAATTTGCAACTAATTTTGGAAAAGCTATCATAAATTTATTTTATGTGATATAATCAAAATATAAAATTCATTTAAAGAAAGGAATCAGTATGCGTAAATTTTTTATAACTCTGATATGTATTGTATCATGTGCATCAATAATTTTTGCATCAGGCTGTCACAAAGATGAACCCGAATCTCCGTATATAGATATGGATAGGACGAGCGTGCCGCAATCAACGCCTGCTATGACACCACGGATAGATGATCCTAATGCCCCGATAGAAACGCATTATGAAGAGGGAAACGTTGTTGATATTCCGTTTGATGAAAATGTAATTAAAAGTATGATAGAATTGTATTTGACAACGAGCAAGTATGTGTTTACAACGGGCGAAAGCTTTATTGGCATTGCCCCTAAACAGCTACAGGACGATATAATCTATACTGCCCTTGATAAAAAGCTGTTCGATGAACACGACGGGATAATCGACCAGAACACGAATTATGTCGGCGCAGAAACACTGCCTACGATATATAATTCCTGCTTCATAACAGGCGAATATGAAGGCTATAAGGTAGTAAATACACCCGAATATGCAACTCCGCTTCAAACGACTCAGGGTGGCTATAAATTCGTGCGTTCACAGCCGGACACGATTAACATTTCGCTTACAAATTCAAGCGAAAGCAGTATCATGAGCGGTGTTTATGAAGTTCAGCTCAAAGTATACAATAAAGAGCTTGAACAGCCATATGTAGGCGATGTAACGATTTATCTTAAAAAGAATGTATATTCAAAGTTCGGTTATTCTATATTCGGCGCTATGATTTCAAATATAGAACCACAGCCGACACCTACACCGACCCCCGAACCTACACCGACAACGGAGCTTGGTTTTGAAGAGGTTTATACTTATATAACCGAGATAGATGCTCTAAGCCGCAAAGTAACGCTCGATTATGTTGCGCTCGAACCCGATCCGACAAGCGATGTACCGATTATAAAGAACGATAGCGATAAGCTTCGTGAAATGACGATTGATGAAACATATACTCTGTATATTCCGTATGAATCGAACCTTGCAATACTCCATTCTGCAAGCCTTGAGGAATTTATCGAATTTTACAAGTACTTTGAAGAAGAACTCGGCGATAAAATGCTCGTAAGGGCAAAAATTGACCTCGTAAGCAATACAGTTGTGGAGATGCGCTATGAATATATGCCGTAAAAAAGCAATAGTTTTCATAGTATCAATTTTGTTGGCGGTTGCATCTGTCCTTAGCTTGACATCGTGTTCACAAACAAAAGATGCTATAAAGCGTGAAACGGTTATAACAGCTCCACCGCCATCAATTTCATTTGAGGTAGTTCAAACACAGGAACCAATGCCATTTATTACGTATTTGCAACCGCTTCCAACCGAAACGATAAAAGATACGCACACACCGCTTCCGCTTGAAGGAATCGTAATAGGGCTTGACCCAGGTCATCAGGCGCATCAGAACACAGAAAAAGAGCCTGTCGAACCCGGTTCATCTGTTATGAAGAAGAAAGTTTCAGCAGGCACGTGGGGAAGCACGACACATATTTACGAATACGAAGTAGTATTAAACGTTGCGCTTGAACTTCGTGATTTGCTCAAACAGGCAGGTGCTACCGTCTATATGACAAGGGAAGTAAACGATGTAGATATTTCAAATATAGAGCGTGCAAAGTTCTTTAACGAACATAACGTAGATTTGGGAATACGCATACATTGTAATTCCTCAGACGATACATCAAAAGCAGGCGCATTTATCTTAATACCGGATAAAAAGCATACGAAGCACTTTGATTTTATAAAAGAGTGCGCAAATAACATTTTGTCAGCTTATGGCGATGCAACCGGCATTTCAACAAAATATGGAATAGTTGAGCGTGACGACCAAACAGGTTTTAATTGGTGCAGCGTTCCCGTTATAAATATTGAAATGGGACATATGTCAAATAAAACGGAGGAATTAAAGCTCGTTGACAGCAATTTCCAGAAAAAAATGGCTCGTGGGATTTTTAACGGAGTCGCTGAATGCTTCAAAAAGTAAATAATAAAGCCGAGTGAATTTTTCTCCACTCGGCATTTTGTTTATAGATTAGTTTTTGTTAAATGAAACATAAGCGTTTCCGCTTCCAAGCGCTGCTTTTAAACCCTGAACATTGCTAATTTTGCCAATTTTCGTATATGAATAGCTCGTATTAAAGCTTTCATAGAAAATAACTATGCAGTTATTTCCATAAAGCATTATATCGCCCGCTTCTATCCTGCCAACTCTCTGAGCCTTTGATGGAAGTGAATTATCAAGATAAACATATTTTTCGTTTCCGTTTAGCTCGTTCATCTGAACCGACATAGGGAGCATATCATAAAAAGCTTTTGCTGTTTCGTTGTTTTCAAGCTCCGCTTCAAATGAAGTGCCATTGATATTCAAGCTTATCTTGCTCATATCGTCTTTCTCGCTTTCATGATTTATTTTTTCGCCATAGGCAAGAACGTGGAGCAACTCAACGCAGTCAACAGGTTCAATTTTTCCGTTTTTGTCGAGATCTGCACGCTGGAATGATATTTCATCGGGTTTGTCAAGCTCCGCTATAAATTCAAGAATCTTGACCGCATCACGAGTATTTACTACTCCGTCTTTGTTTACATCAATGCTATCGTCAATATACGCTTCAGTAACATTATAAGCATAATCATAGAACTTTACTACTAATCCGTCTTTATCAATAAAGTCCGTAACATCAATGCTTGCGCTAACGGTTTCTCCCTTTTCGGTATCTTTAAAGGATTTAGCATATACGGGAACGTCTGAACCCGAATATACTTCGTATCCTGCCATATAGTGATTATCGGATACGGATACTTCAAGTATACTCCTGCCGTCCTCATCGGGAACGATGTTTATGGCTTCAATATTAGGTCTTTCAAGGTCTATAAGCACCGGGAACGACCACGAGTTTGCCTTGCCGCTCAATTCATGCTTGTCATAATCAATATCGCCCCTAACTGTAACAGTAACAGTTGAACCATTTTCAAGCATTTTTCCGTCCATATTTCTTCCGAACCAATCAATCTTTACATCTGAATATTCAAAGCCTTTTAAATAATTTTCCATATATGGCTTCGTGTAGTATTCATCAGTATATTCAAAAACTGTTCCACCGTTTTCATCCGTTATTGTGACCGTGTAGTATCTTAAATTCCTTAACATCATATCGTGAATTACAGTTACACCATCATACATTCCGTCACCGTTTGGCGAAATAACGCATTTGTCCTTATCAATAGTTTCAAAAGAATTTGCATCATCGGGATGATTTCCAATCATAACCTGTTCATTACCATAGTTTGTCATAGGATAAGAAATTCCATAACCATATGAGCTCCAATCCTCATCAAACATTGTCTTGTCAAATATCGGCTGGTCGCTCCAATCGCCATAGAACCCCATAAACGGAACAGTAAGGCTCGTACCATCATCTTCAAAAAGATTTATGAATCCCTCAACGAACATACCGTTTTCAAACTGTTCAAGGTATTCCCTGTCAGACGCTGAAAGCGTTATTAAAATTGAAACCTTTTTTGTCGAATGTGCCTTAACAGTAATTTCTTTATCCCCCTCAATTTCAGGCGATAACCTGTTCATCAAAAGCGATATGTATTCACCGTCAACACCATGCGTTATAGTATCGACCAATATAGCATAGTTCTTGTCAGAATCGGAATAATTATTAACTTCAAATTCAAGCTTGTATTTGCCGACCTTTTCAACATCATCATATAATTCAATCTTGGGCTTTGAACCATTTACTGTTGCATATGCGCCAGCTTTAAGCGCATTTTCAAAATCAGCGCTTCCTGAACCTTGCTGCCTTGGCGAATACGGAACTCCGTTATTATCACGCATAACGAAAGCTGTTGACATAAGTATGTTTTCGCAAATATCAGC